>JAGHUY010000135.1 GCA_018064545.1 Candidatus Apopatosoma intestinale
CGCTCAAAGCAGTCAGATAGTTGTTCACCGTTTGCAGAAGTTCTCCGTAGTGGGCTTCTGCCAAAGAGATTTCGGCATCCAGCCCTTTCAGATGCTGTTCCGGTGTTACGATCATAAAGTCGGTATAGTATTTGTTTCCCGTCTGTCTCATCAGTTCAGACTGCGTCAATTCCGATACGGCATTTTCAATATATGCCGTCGGAATGCCGAGAGAGTGAGCAATTTCCACAACGGTGAGTGGCTTTTCATATGCGACGATCAGAATATTCTGCTTCATCAGATTGTCGGCTACCAGCGACCACGGCTCATCGTGAAACCCCGAGCACCCGTGACAGCCGATATCCAGTCTTTCGGGCTGATAGCTTTGTTTTTCGTACTGTTCCATTGAATCAAGTCCTTTCCGTATCTGCTCTCTGCCGGATGACAGTCTTGAAAGAACCGTGCCTTTCGGTACGCCCATCTCATCGGCGATATCCTGCACTTTTTTCCCTTCAAGATAGTGCTTGGTAATAACATCGCGTTGCAGTTCTGCCAAATATGCCACTTCGCGTCTTATTTGCTCGGCAGACGGAGCATCTGTATCGTAATCCGTATCTTCAATCTCCGGAATCATATCAATGCTGACAAGCGGAAGATGATATTTTTTGCGAAGGATGCCGTTCCATTTATTCGATAAAACGGAAGTCAGCCAATATTTGATATTTTCGATTTTCCCGCCTCGGTTCGTAAACTGGATGGCGGCAAGAAGCGTATCTTGCGTTAAATCTTCTGCATCGCTGATATTACCGCATTTTTTCATGGCGACAGCCAACAGATACTCTGCGTATTTTGTGATTTCTTTTTCCATGAATAACCTCTTTGAAAGCGCTTTCACCTATAAGTCGCAATATGCGGATTAGATTCGGTTAATGTCAAATCTTTTTTTCATTTGTTGTCACATTGTTGCTACATCCTGTCTGAATAAGGAGTAAGTGCAAAAACGCCGAGAACGGCATTTTTGCCATTCCCGGTGTCTTGTGCCACGGTAAGCCCCAATTTTTTATGATGCGGGCTTTTTTTCATTTATTATATGCTGAACAACAGTTTGCTGTAAGAGGGAATGGGCCAATAGGATTCGCCCATCAGCATTTCGGCCTCATCGACGGCCGTCCGCAGTTCCTGCATGGCCGGGATGACCGATTCTTTGGTGTACTTTGCCTGATCTACAACGGCCTCGACTTTTTCCAACTCGCTGAGAAGAGCGGACAACGTTTCGCTTTTCCGGTAGATGGAGGAATGGCAGGTGCAGAGACGTGAGAGAACGGTGATTTCACCCTCCACGTCCAGCGCGTCGGAAAGAGACTTTTTGGAAGAGACGGAACGGGCAAGATCGGAAGAATATGCCGTGATCGAAGGCAGAAACTGTTTCCGTGCCATATCGATCATGGAGCAGGCCTCGATCTTCAAGGTTTTCACATAATTGTCAAGCAATATCTCATAGTGGGCTTCCAATTCCGTGGGAGACAGAACGCCGTACTCCGCGAAGAGTGCCTTGTTTTTGTCGGAAACGAGGAACGAGAGGGCCTCCGGAGTGGAAGCAATCTTCAACAGGCCGCGTCTCTCCGCCTCTTTTTCCCATTCTTCCGAATAGCAGTTTCCGCTGTACAGAATGCGGCCGTGCTCGACGGACGTTTCGCGGATGAGAATGCGGAGGGTATCGTCCGGGTCATTGCTGTTTTCCAAAGCCGTTGCGATATGGTCGAGTGATTCGGCGAGCGTTGTATTGATGACGGTGTTGATGTCGGCAATCGAGGCCGAGGCACCCGGCATACGGAATTCAAATTTATTACCCGTAAAGGCGACCGGCGACGTCCGGTTTCTGTCTGTCGAGTCGCGCGGAATCTTGGGGAGTGAGCGAACGCCGGTTTTCATAAAATCGTCGTTCTTCTTTTCATGAATCGGTTCTTCACCCGTTTCGGCGAGAGCCGAGGTCAGTTCGTCCCCCAAAAAGACGGAAATGATGGAGGGAGGTGCTTCTCCGGCGCCGAGACGGTGATCGTTTCCCGCACCGGCAACGCTCGCCCGGAACAAATCCTGATGTTTGTCAACAGCGCGGATCACGGCGCAAACCATCAGCAGGAACACCGTGTTGCCATACGGCGTATCTCCGGGATCGAGCAGATTGATTCCGGTATCGGTGGAGAGCGACCAGTTGTTATGTTTCCCGCTTCCGTTGATGCCGTCAAACGGCTTTTCATGGAGCAGGCAGGCAAGGTGGTGGCGGTTGGCCACTTTTTTCATGATTTCCATCACGAGCTGGTTGTGGTCCGTCGCCATATTGGCAGTGGTATAGATCACGGCCAGTTCATGCTGAGACGGAGCGACTTCGTTATGTTCCGTCTTGGCCGGAATGCCGAGTTTCCACAGTTCGCGATCCAAGTCCGCCATAAATTCTTTGACACGCGGTTTGATCGAACCGAAATAATGATCATTGAGTTCCTGACCTTTCGGCGGACGGGCGCCATATAAAGTCCGGCCGGAAAAAACAAGATCGGGACGGCTGTCATAGAGGTCTTTATCGATCAGAAAGTATTCCTGCTCTGCGCCGACGGAGGGAAAGACTTTGCCAACGTCGGTGTATCCGAGAGCCTTCAAAACGCGGAGAGCCTGTGTTCCGATGGCCTCCATCGAACGGAGAAGAGGCGTCTTTTTGTCGAGGGATTCACCGCCGTAGGAACAAAAAGCGGTCGGAATGCAGAGCGTATCGTCTTTGATGAACGCATAGGACGTCGCGTCCCATGCCGTATAGCCGCGTGCTTCAAAAGTCGTGCGGATTCCGCCGGACGGAAAACTGGAAGCGTCCGGCTCGCCCTTGATGAGTTCTTTCCCGGAAAAATCCATCAGAATCCCTTTTGACCCGGTGGAAAGAAAACTGTCGTGTTTTTCGGCCGTGATCCCGGTGAGGGGCTGAAACCAATGCGTAAAATGCGTAGCCCCAAGGGAGATGGCCCAATCCTTCATGGCTTCGGCAACGGCGTCGGCGATCTCCGGTGTCAGGTCTTTCCCCTCCTCGATCATCTTGGAAAGGCGAAGATAGACGGGTGCTGAGAGATATTTTTTCATTGCCGTCTCATTGAAGACGAGACAACCGTATTCTTCGGAAATATTCATAGAGCCTCCGAATTTTCGTTATTTTTCTTGTTGGATATCATGGAGATGAGTTTTGTAAAAATCAAAAAGGAGACGGGAAGAAGGACAAGTTCTCCCGTAAACGGGACATCCGGCGCTTTTCCGATCCACAAAAAGGATGTGACGGCCAGCGAGATGCCGTAGGCGGCGGTAACTGTGAAAGAGGGAAACAGGATCGTCAGATACAGAGAAGACGGCCGGTAGTTCGTGTATTGTCTGACTTCGGAGAGGAAGAGCAGAGAGGCGCAAGCCAAGGCGAGATTTCCTAAGATTCTCGTCGGGTTGATGAGAGAATAATCATCAGAAAAATAGGAGAGCATCAAAGCTATGACAGTCCAGACAGACGGGAAAAAAGAGAGAACGGCGATATTTTGACCGGTTTTGCCGAGCCCGCGACAGAGAAAATAGATTCCGCTCGGCAAGAGAAGCACAGAGTCAATTAACGCCCAAAAGCCAAATACGGAACGGTCATGCTGAACGAGAGTGCGGTAGACCTGCTGTGTAAACAGAATGAGAAAACAGATAAAAAAGCAGGCGGCGCAAAGGAAGCAGGCTGTTTTCTCCCATCCGGAAACCGTTTTTTCACAGACCAGATCGGCAGAATTCTTCCGAAAGAAGAAAAAAGAAAGAACGCCGAGAAGGATCACCGCGCCGAACGCAGGCTTCCAAAACCGGTCAACCGCGTAAAATAATTCTGAATGAACGGTAAAAGTCGGGTCGTCGCCGAGAGATTCCAGCAGCATGACGGACCGTGCGGCGGCCACGAGAAAAGACAGCAGGATCATGATTACCGTGTACAGGACGAATCTTTTCTTTACCTTACTCATAAACAACACTCCCATTCATTGATATTACAAGTATAGCATAAAATAAACTTTTTTCCATAGGTATTAAAAATTTTCTTTTGTTCTTGACAACAATTTGCGATTGTGATATAAAATATATGAACACATATTCATATATTCATAGAACGAGGATTCTTTATGGAGAAAAACAAAATTATGATTGCCAAGGAGAGGGAATACTTTGATCTGGCGGACTTTTATAAGATTTTTTCGGACAGTTCGCGTATCAAAATTCTTTTTATCCTGCTGAGCGGCCCTCACTGTGTCAAACACCTGTCGGAAAAAGCGGAGATGAGTCAATCCGCGGTTTCCCATCAACTTGCCGTTCTCCGTCATACCAACATTGTAAGACAGTCCCGCTCGGGACAGACGGTCACGTA
>JAGHUY010000251.1 GCA_018064545.1 Candidatus Apopatosoma intestinale
CCAGTTCCGCTTCATAGGAAATGTGGCGGAACAGACACCCGCCACATTTGCCGAACGCGGGACAGGCGGGATCGACGCGCGTGGGGGCGGCGCGAAGCACCCGTTCGACTTTCGCGTAGCCGTAGGAAGCGAGGGCTTTGAGCACCTTGACCTCCACCACGTCGCCGACGGCACAGGCCGGTACAAACAGAACATAGCTGTCCGTTTTGCCGACCCCGAATCCTTCATTTGTCAGGTCGGTGATCTCGACCGTGACCAGATCGTTTTTCTTTGGCATGGCGATTTCCTCCCGACGCATACTTTAATTCTATTTTATCGCTTTTTCGGGGACAAATCAAGAAAATGAGGGAAAAAAGAGGACAATTTGCATGAAATTTACATTTTGTTATTGAAAAAGGCACGGAGACACGGTATAATAATCCTGTAAATAAAATTTTTGAGGTGAAACTATGTTTAACTTTTGGTTTTTGGATGAGGCCGCTTCTACCGCAGCACCTGCCGGCGGCAACTGGCTCGGTCTGATCATTTCGTTCGGTCTGATCGCCGTGGTATTCTATTTCTTTATGTACCGTCCTCAGAAAAAGCAGGACAAGCAGAACAATCAGATGAGAAGCAGTTTGGCTGTCGGTGACGAAGTCACCACCATCGGCGGGATCGTTGGTCGTGTGGTCAGCGTCAAAGAGGATACGTTCGTTCTCGAAACGACCAAGGATCGCACCAAGATTCGTTTCCTGCGTTCCGCGCTTCGCAGCATCGACGTCAAGGCTGACGGCGGCGAGGAGACGAAGAAAGAGAATATCGATCAGAGTGCCATTCCTCAGGTTGAGTTAAAGGAAGACAATAAATAAACGAAAAAGGTCTGTGAAAAATCGATGGTTTTTCACAGACCTTTTATCATATCATCGGCCTTGTCCGCATAAGATGAAGCAAAAAACACAGGCGAGGTACGGTTATGGCGAAAACGGTGGCAAAGTCGGGCGGCGGGACGTTTATTCCTCTGCTTAAAGCCCTTCTGATCTGTGCGCTGGCGGGGGCGATCCTCCTGTCCGGCTTTTGTCTTTTGGCGCTTCGGTTTGACGATCCGGAAAAGGTGGCGCCGATCTTTTCCTTTGCGACGCTGGCGATCCTCTCGTTTCTCGGCGGGCGGATTTCGGCGTGTCTGCGCGGGGAGAACGGTGCACTATGCGGGCTTTTATTCGGGTTACTCATGGCGGCGGTCATGATTGCGCTTGCGTTCGCGATGAGCCTTGCGATCGACCCGCTGACCTACGCTTCGGCGGCGGCAGGGGCCGTCGGAATGGCCGTCCTCGGCGGACGCGGTGCGGAAAAAAAGAAGCCGGGCAAGAGACGCAGAAAAAAGAGATAAAAAAGAGAGGC
>JAGHUY010000260.1 GCA_018064545.1 Candidatus Apopatosoma intestinale
GCCTACCTGCTCGCCTATCAGGCCATGCAGACGGCATCCGGGAAACTCCGTGAAGGGCTCTCTCCCAAACTGTCCAAAATCGCCGGCAATGTGATGTCCAAGTTCTCCGGCGGCAAATACAAGCAGATCGGACTGGACGGCACCGATTTTTCCATGAATTACTTTGACGGAGCCACCCATCCCGTAGAGGCACTGTCCGCCGGCACGGAGGGACTTGCCTATATCAGCCTGCGCATCGCGCTCGCCGATCTGCTCTATCAGAAGAGCAAGCCGCCCTTTGTGTTTGACGAGAGTTTCTCAGAACTCGACGATCATCGGCTTTCCTGTGCGCTCGAACTGCTCTCCCACCTGTACGGAAAAGGCAGTCAGTGCCTTGTCTTTACCTGCCATGGCAGAGAGGAAGAAGCCATGCAAAAGATCGGGAAATTCCATTCCGTTCACTTATCATAAAAAAAGCCCGCCATCCGGCGGGCTGTTTCTTTATAAGTATTCTTTGATCACTTCGGGAAACGTCCGATAATCGTCGATCGTCACAAACGGAATATCGGAGCGATAGACCGACTCGTCGTTGCCGCCGGGTCCGTAATCGTCCCCGACGAACACGGCCTCATCGTGCGCGATGCCGCGCTCCCGACAGAACTTGTCCAGCGCGTAATACTTGTTATACGGAGCAGGAGCCATGTCAAAAGAGGTCGAGCCGCCGACAAAAACGGTGAAATCCGAAAAGACGCGGCACACGTCGTCATAGATCGCGCGGCGTTTCTTCCGGTCGGGATCAAACGCCAGTTTATCCTCCTGCTTTGCCTCGGTGCCGAGGATCGCAAAGGTCACACATCCGGAATCGTGGAATTGCACGCTGTCGCCCGCATATTCAGTAAACCCGTACTTCTCGCGAAGAGCCGCCACCCGTGCTTCACAGGAAGTGCGGTCGCAGGGGATCACGACGTTTTCGACAATGTCGAGTTTCCCCGTTTTTTCGTTGTAAAGGCCGGTCTGCATCCCGTAATTGCCGATCACGTCGATCGGAAAATGCCCGAGTTGATTGAAAATCCGCTCACAGCTCCCCGCTCCGACCATGACCAGATGATACCGGCGGGACAGGGCTTCCAGTGCCGCACGGTTATTCTCATCCAGCGGCGTTTTGTGTTCCGTCAGCGTTCCGTCCAGATCAAAAGCCATCAATTTCATCATTCACACCCCGTTTTCTTTCGTTTTTCCCGTTTTTCGGCTGATCTCACTCACCATCAGCGCCCCGATGATCAGAACGGCGCCGATGCCCTCCCACAGATTCATTCTTTCTTTCAGAATCAAAGCGGAAAGCAGAATGGCCACAATGGGATCGAGATAAGCAAGCAGTGCCACCGACTGTGCCGGAAGCGACGGGATTGCCCCGAAATAGAGCAGATAGGCAAGCCCCGTGTGGACGAGGCAGAGGACGGCAAGCAGAATCCATGCGACGGTCGTCATGGAAGCGGCGTCGCCCCATCCCGTGAAAATCGCGTAAGGCAATACCGAAAGGCCGGCCGCCGCGAGTTGGATCACGGTTTTTTCCATGGCCGGAACGTCCGGCAGTTTTTTATTGATCAGCACGTCTCCGGCATACAGCACCGCCGCCGCGAGGGAAAGTAAAACACCCTTGGCCTCGGAGGGAGACGGAATCCCACCCGGAATTACACCGGACACGAACGCCATGCCGACGAGAGCGGCAAACAGACACCCGATTTTTCTCCCCGTCAGTTTTTCTCCGAACAGAAGCGGAGAGACGGCCAGCACAATGGCGGGTGCCATGTAATAGCCGAGTGTGGCCACAGCCACGGAGGTATAGCAGTACGCCTCAAATAGCAGAATCCAGTTGAATCCGATCATCATGCCGGACAGAATGAGCCACAGCGTCTGCTTTCCCGTAACCGAACGGTCAAACCGTTTTTGACGGATGAAAAGCACGGTCAGAAGAACGATTGCCCCCACGATGCCCCGCATCGCCGCGATAGCGGCCGAGGACAGCGGGATCGCCCGGCGGACTAGTCCCACCGTGCCGAAGATCACAATAGCCGAAAGAAACGGCGCAAGTGCTTTTTTCGATGTTTTCATACTGTCTTTTTACGGCTTGATAAAGCCGTCCTTCACTCCGTCTTCAATGATGGATTGCACGTAGTCCCAAGCCGCCGGCAAGCCCTCCCGGATCGGAGCCACGCGCGCGTCGATCTGTGCTCTCGTCACGCCTCCCTGTACCCATGTGTGACCATGGTTCAGATGATTGGAAATCAGCGGTTGGATGCGATCGAGCGAGGCGGCGAATTTGGCGTCCGGCGTCTCGGCCGCGTCAAATTCCTCCCACAGTTCGCGGAAAGGCCTCGCCTCCTCACAGAGAGAAAACAGTTTTTCGGCCGCCGCCGTCTCACGCGCCAATTTGTCCTCGTGTCCTTTGACGTCGAAAGCAAACGTATCCCCCGCGTAGATTTCCACCAGATCGTGGATCAGCGTCATTTTGAGAACTCTCGTGATGTCCACAGGCGTGGGCGCATAGGGTTCCAGAATCATCGCCATCATGGCGAGATGCCACGAGTGTTCCGCGTCGTCCTCCCGTTTGGAACCGTCGTAGGTCAAACTGCGGCGCAGGATCGTTTTCATTTTATCGATCTCTATGAGAAACGCGAACGCTTTTTCGATATTTCGTTCCATACCATTCTCCTAAAAAAGAACCCGGGCAGGAGCACCCGCCCGGGAGATCAGCCTAACAGGAGTAATCCAAATCCGGTTTGCGGGGGCGGATTCTCCGTTATGCTGTGTTAAAATACTCGTGAATACACAAAAACCAGTTATACTCCCGAATAGGCGGAGAAACCGCCGTCAACCGGAACAACGATACCGTTGACAAAGCCGGCCGCACCCTCGTCCACGAGCCACAGAAGCGTGCCGATAAGATCACTCGGCTCGCCGAATTTTTCCATCGGCGTTCCGTTTAAAATCTTATGAGAACGCGCGGTATACGAGCCGTCGGGGTTGGTCAGAAGCGCCCGCTTCTGATCGGTGAGGAAGAAACCGGGGGCGATAGCGTTGACACGGATGCCCACCTTGGAGAAGTGGACGGCCAGCCACTGCGTAAAGT
>JAGHUY010000093.1 GCA_018064545.1 Candidatus Apopatosoma intestinale
ATGACGAGCGCCAACATCAATCTGCCGTTCATCACGGCGGACGCTACCGGCCCGAAGCACTTCGACGCTACGCTGTCCAGAGCTGAATTTGACAGAATCACGGCCGACCTCGTGGAATCGACCATGACGCCGGTCAGAAACGCGCTCAAAGACGCCGGTCTCTCGGCTTCTCAGATCGACAAGGTTCTGCTCGTCGGCGGTTCGACCAGAATCCCCGCCGTTCAGGACGCGGTTCGCAATTTCATCGGAAAAGAGCCGTTCAAGGGCATCAACCCCGATGAATGCGTTGCCATCGGCGCAGCCGTTCAGGCAGGCGTTCTCGGCGGTGACGTCAAAGACCTGCTTCTGCTCGACGTAACGCCGCTGTCCCTCGGCATCGAGACGCTCGGCGGTATCTGCACCAAGATCATCGACAGAAACACGACGATCCCGGTCAAGAAATCTCAGATTTTCTCGACGGCTGCCGACAGCCAGACTTCCGTGGAAATCCACGTTTTGCAGGGCGAACGCGAAATGGCCGCCGCCAATACGACACTCGGCCGTTTCTCCCTTGACGGCATTCCCGCCGCTCCCCGCGGTGTTCCGCAGATCGAAGTTACGTTTGATATTGACGCCAACGGCATCGTGAACGTGACCGCCATGGATAAGGGTACCGGCAAAGAACAGCATATCACCATCACGTCTTCTTCCAACATGAGCAAGGAAGACATTGACCGTGCCGTGAAGGAAGCGGAAAAATATGCCGAAGAAGACAAGAAGCTGAAAGACGCCGTGGAAACGAAGAACCAGGCCGAAAGCCTCATCTTCCAGAGCGAAAAGACGCTGAACGAACTCGGTGACAAGATCGGCGAGGATGAAAAGGCCGCCGTAAACGCGGAACTGGATAATCTGAAAGCCGCTGTGAAGACGGATAACACCGAGACCATCAAATCAGCCATGGATGCTTTCCAGAAGAAGTTCTACGAACTCTCCGAAAAACTGTATAAAGCGCAGGCGGAACAGGGAAATCCGAACGCCGGTTCTCAGAACGAAGACGGCAGCTTCAACGCTGACTTTACCGAAAAACAATAACTTCCCATAAGGGCGGGCTTCTTGTCCGCCCTTAGCGAGGTTTTAGGTGGATTACATGAGAGATTATTACGAAGTACTCGGCGTTTCGAAAACAGCGTCGGACGATGAACTGAAAAAGGCGTATCGGACCCTTGCCAAAAAGTACCATCCCGATATGAATCCGGGCGATAAAGAAGCCGAGGCAAAATTCAAAGAGATCAACGAGGCGTATGCCGTTCTCTCGGATGCCGACAAACGCTCCAAATACGACCAGTTCGGGCCGGAGGGCGTGAATGGCAATTACGGAGGCGGAAGCGGATTCGGCGGGTTCGGCGGTTTTGCCGACGGATTCGATATTTCCGACATCTTTTCGGATATGTTCGGCGGGTTCGGCGGTTCGCGCCGTACCAGAAACGGTCCGGAGCGTGGCGACGATCTGTTGCAACGCATTTATATTTCTTTTGAGGAAGCCGCATTCGGCTGTAAAAAAGAGATCAAATATCAGCGGATCGAGCGTTGTGCCGATTGCGGCGGCACCGGTGCCGCCAAGGGTACGACACCGAAAGTCTGTACCAAATGCGGCGGAACGGGTCAGATCCGCGTTCAGCAAAAAACACCGTTCGGGGTATTCCAGTCCACTCAGGTATGCGATGCCTGCGGTGGAAAAGGGTCTGTGATAAACGATCCTTGTAAGTCCTGTCGCGGAACCGGAACAAAAACCGTTTCCAAGACGCTGGAAGTGTCTATCCCGGCCGGTATCGACAACGGCCAAAAAATTGCTCTTCATGGAATGGGCAATGCCGGACGTAACGGCGGCCAGAGCGGGGACCTCTATATTTCCGTTCAGGTCAGACCGCATCCGCTTTTTGAACGGAACGGCTTCCATATTTATTGTGAGATTCCGATCACATTCCCGGAAGCGGCACTTGGCGCCGAACTCCGGATTCCGACGCTCGAAGGGGAGACCACGTTTTCCATCCCCGATGGAACACAGACCGGAAAAGCCTTTACCATCAAAGGCAAAGGCATTCCGTATTGCAACGGAAAGGGCAGAGG
>JAGHUY010000161.1 GCA_018064545.1 Candidatus Apopatosoma intestinale
GCCGAGAACGGCAAGCCCGTCGGCACGATCGAAGACGGCGACAGCGTGATCTTCTATAACTTCCGCGGCGACCGCGCCATTGAGATTTCCAAGGCGTTCGACGGCGATGAAACCTTTGACCGCTTTGACCGCGTCCGCGTTCCCAAGGTGGTCTATGCCGGTATGCTCGAATACGACGGCGACCTCCACGTGCCGCACCGCTATCTCGTCTCTCCGCCCTGCATCACCAATACGATGGGCGAATATCTTGCCGGAACGGGCGTTACGCAGTTTGCTGTCTCCGAAACGCAAAAATATGGCCACGTGACCTACTTCTGGAACGGAAACCGCAGCGGCAAATTCGACGAAAAGACCGAGACTTACATGGAAATTCCCTCTGATCTCGTTCCGTTTGAACAGCGTCCGTGGATGCAGTGCGCCCTCATCGCCGATGAACTCATCCGCGCGATCGGGAGCGGGAAGTACCGCTATATCCGCGCCAACTTCCCGAACGGCGATATGGTTGGCCATACGGGCAACTACGCGGCGACGGTCGTCTCCGTGGAGGCTCTCGACATTCAGCTCGCCCGCATCCTGAAAGCCGTTGACGCGGCGCAAGGTGTCGCCATCATCACCGCCGACCACGGCAACGCCGACGAAATGGTCGAATATGACAAGAAAAAACAGTGCGTCAAGACGAACGCCGACGGTTCGCCCAAGGCCAAGACCAGTCATACGCTGAATCCCGTCCCCTGCATCCTCTACGACAACGTCACGTCGGATCGGTATACGGTCAAGGAACAGGGCGCGTTCGGTCTTGCCAACGTGGCCGCCACCACCGTGGAACTGCTCGGTTACGAAGCACCTGCCATGTGGAAAGAAAGTTTGATTACTAAGAAATGAGCGACGTAAAGATACACATCAACGCGAGGCAGACCATGCCCGACGAGCCGCAGGACGCGCGTTCGGTCGATCTGGCGGCGGACGGCACCATGGAGAGCCGCGGGGGGCGCGTCTATATCCGGTACAGCGAGGACGTCTCCGGCGAGGGCGACAACGTGGACAACGTGCTGTCCTTTGACGAAAAAGACCCGAGTGTGATCTCCCTTGTCCGCCGGGGAAGTGTGGGAATGTCTTGCGTCTTCGAGCAGGGAAAACGGTTCCCCTGCAAATACGATCTGAAATTTGCGGAGATGGATTTTATCATCGCCACCAAACACGTCAAAAACAGCATCGCCCCGAAAAAGGGCGGCCGGATTGCGCTGTCTTACGCCATGGAGACGCGCGGCGTGGTCGTGCAGAATACCGATTATATGCTTCGGGTAGAAGTAGAATAAGAAAAAGCGGTGCCGGTCGGCACCGCTTTTTCTTATTCAATCGTAATGAGCTTCGATTCTTCGGGAAGAACCGTCTTCTTCGGGAGCGTAACAGAGAGAACGCCGGTCTTATATTT
>JAGHUY010000276.1 GCA_018064545.1 Candidatus Apopatosoma intestinale
TGCGGTAAAACCGGCGAAGCAGAATGAAAACGGTCACCAAGATGGTCGAAAACCCGACCACGTAGGTGAAAAAGGCCAGAATGCCGAGCAATGTGTCAAGAGCAAAGGACAGCGCCGGCTGTTTTCCGGCCAAAGCGGGCACCATGCGGGGATCACGCAGGGCAAAAAGCAGGAAAAAGCCGAAAACGGAGGCAAAAAGAGAAGCACAGAGGACAGGCCCCATGATTTTGCCCGTGGCGCGGAATTCGTATTTTAAGAGTTTTCGTAACATCTGAACACCTCCCGGAAGAGCATATCGACGGTCTTCCCCTGCTCTTCTCTGACATGATCGACGGTATCATGGAGAACGGCTTTCCCGTCTTTGATGAAAACAAATTCGTCGAGGATCGGCTCGATGTCGCTGATCAGGTGCGTCGAGATCAGGACGGTGGAATCCGGCTCGTAATTGCTGATGATCGTGTGCAGGATCAGATCGCGCGCGGCGGGATCGACGCCGGCGATCGGCTCATCGAGCAGATACAACTTGGCATGACGGCTCATGACCAGCACAAGCTGGACTTTTTCCCGCGTTCCTTTGGATAAGGTCTTGATCTTGCGTTTCGTATCCACACCGAGCCTTGCGAACATCTCGCAGGCACGCTTGGCATCAAAATCCTGATAGAAGTCCTCAAAAAGCTTGATCGCCTCGTTTACGGTCATCGCCGGATCGAGATACGTGCGCTCCGGCAGATACGAAACGGCACTTTTCGTAAAGGCTCCCGGGGCAATTCCCCCCACGGTCAATGTACCGGAAGTCGGGGTCAGAAGTCCCGCCGCCAGTTTGATCAGCGTGGTCTTGCCGCTGCCGTTCGGCCCGAGCAGACCGATGATGCGGCCGCTCATCAGCGTCATGTCCATGTGATCCAGCGCCGGCACGGCACCGTATGTTTTGCATAAATTTCTTGTCTCTAAAATAATCGGCATCAGGAATCCTCCTTATTATCTTCGGAAAGGAATCGGATCATATCCTCCGCCCGGAAGCCGAACGTCCCCATTCTTTCCCGATATTCGTTCGTCATCTGTATCGCCTTTTCCGTTTTGGCACGGCTGACGGTTTCGTCATCCTCCGTCACAAAGTACCCGAGCGTCCGTCTGGCGGCGATCAGCCCCTCTTCTTCCAGTAAGGCAAAGGCCCGCACCACCGTGTTCGGATTCGTCGCCGTCTCCAACGCCACGTCCCGCACGCTGGGCATCCGGGAGCCGGGCGGGTACTCCCCGCAGAAAATACGGGTTCGGAGCACGTCGGCGATCTGATAATATATCGGAAGCGTATTCTGAAAAGTCCAAGCCATACCGTTTCCTCCCTCTTGCTGTGTTATTTTGCTAATACAATGATACTCGTTGCCGTCTTCTTTGTCAAGTCCTTTTTCAAAAAAGGAGAAAAAAAGTGCTTTTTCGGAAAAAGAAAATCAAAAATTCATTTTATACTTGACAAATCCGGCCTTTCGAGTGTATAATAACCTCCGTAATGGTAGCAATCTGCGCAAAAGGCGATTTTTTCGTCCCGCGCCCATGTAAGGAGGTGTTTCCAGATGCTGAGAACCTATCAGCCCAAAAAGATCCAGAGAGAGAAAGAGCACGGTTTCCGCAAGAGAATGGCCACGGCCAACGGTCGCAAAGTTCTGAAAAGAAGACGTGCGAAAGGCAGAGCTCGCCTGAGCTACTAAACCTTTCCCGTCCGGACAATTTTATGAAAGCCAAAGCCTATGTCTGTTTCATGGGCTTTCTTTTTTCTTCCGGAACTGTCTTTCTAAGGGGAGGTGCCATGTGAAAAACATAGCCATTTCCGAAAACCACCTTTATAAAAAGGTGTATGACAAAGGGCAGAAAGTGTTCTGCCGCCATATCGTGGTATATGTATTGACCGATTACCACGCCTCACGGCTGGCCCGTGAGAATCCGCTGAAAACGAGAGTAAACCGTTTGGGGATTACGGTTTCCAAAAAGATCGGTAAAGCGGTCGTGCGCACCAGAGTACGCCGTATTCTGCGTGCCGCGTATGCCCGGCTGGAAAAGGAGCAGAAGATCCGTCACGGACTGCTTGTCGTCATCGTCGCGAGACCCGCGGCCGTCACGGCGAAAAGCACCGACATCTACGATGATCTTCTTCGCGCCTCGGACAAGCTCGGCCTCTTTTCCTCCGCCGGAAACGGCGACGGGGAAAAGTCCCGCCCGAAAACCGAACGGGCGTAAAACGGTGAGCGTATGAAACATTTCGGAATCCTGCTCGTCCGTTTTTACCGCCGGTTCCTCTCTCCCTTGAAACCGCCCTGTTGCCGCTTTACCCCGACCTGTTCCCAGTACGCGATCGAAGCGTTTGAGACGTGGGGATTTGTCTGCGGCCTCGGCCTCACCGTTTGGAGAGTGCTTCGGTGCAATCCCTTTTGCAAGGGTGGTTATGACCCAGTGCCGGAACGTAAGAGACGGCCAAGGGGACATGACGCGCCTTAATTATTAAAGGAGAAAATCATTTTATGTTCAACGCCATTTATTCGTTCCTCGGCAAACTGCTGGGCATTTTCTCCGGCTGGTTCGGAGGGAACTATCTGTTCGGCCTTTTGATCTTTGCCATCCTGTTCAAGGTCATCTTGTTGCCGTTCGGCATCAAACAGCAGAAGACCTCGATCCGGCAGGCACACCTGCGTCCCCGCGAAATGGCCATCCGCAAAAAGTACGCCGGCCGGGACGACAAGCCGACCCAGCAGAAAATGCAGAATGAAATCATGGAACTCTACCAGCAGGAGGGTTACAATCCCATGGGCGGTTGTCTCCCCATGATTTTGCAGATGGTCATCATTCTGCTTCTGTATCAGGTCATCATCTATCCGCTTCAACACGTAGTCGGTGTGGACAAAGCTACCGTTGCCGCTCTGACGAGTTATATGACCGACGCCGAAAACGGCGGTCTCGGCCTGACCTTCGTCGGCCGTTCCTATCAGGAAATCCAAGTGATCAAGGAAATGATCGCCCGCGGAAAAGATACCATTCTCGCCGGATTCGGTGCCTATAAAGACGTGACCGCCGCACAGGTGGAAGCCATCGGCGCCGCGTTTGATAAGGGACTGCCGAACTTCAACCTGTTCGGGATTCAGAACTTCCTCGCGGAAGTGCCGTCCACTCTGTTCAAGAATTTCAGCGGAAGCACGATCTTCCTCGCGCTGATTCCGATCCTCAACGCCGTCTTGCAGTTCTTCACCATGAAGATCACCAAGAAACTGACGTTCCAGCCCATGCAGGCCGACAGTCAGCAGCAGATGGGTTGCTCCGGCAAGATGATGGATTATTTCTTCCCCGCTTTCACGCTGTATATCGCCTTTGTCGTTCCGGCGGCCATCGGCATCTACTGGCTCTTCAACAACGTTCTCGGCATTGCGCAGACCTATATCCTGCACAAAACCATGCCTCTGCCCGTCATCACGGAGGAGGAGATCAAGGCGGCGGAACGCGAGTACAACGCGAAAACGGCCAAGAAGAAACTGTCCGAAGCCAAGGCGAAGAAGTCCAAATACGACGATGAGGACGAGACCTACGAAAGCGCTCCCTACACCGAATCCGGTGAAGGCCCCACGCGCTACGACCGAGAAGACTAATTTTTTGAGGGTATCACAATGAAAAAAGAAATCACATTGCAGGCGGCCACGGTGGAAGAGGCCGTGCAGAAGGGTGCCGAGGAACTCGGTGTCACCGCAAACGAAGTCGCCTATGAAGTTTTGGAGGAAGCTAAAAAAGGATTCCTCGGCATGGGTTCTACCCCTGCCACCATCAAGATCACCTATGTGTTCAAGCCTCTTGACGCCGCCGCGAAGTTCGTCAATACGGTCATCACCGACCTCGAACTGGACGCCACGGCGGAGATCGTCGAGACCGGAAACGGCGAAGCGACCGTCACCATCGCCGGCAAGGATGCCAGCACTCTGATCGGCCACCACGGCGATACGCTGGACGCGTTCCAGTATCTCGTCAACCTCGCCGCCAACAAGAAAGAGACGGATGAGCGCAAATACACCCGCATTTCCGTCGATATCGAAAACTACCGCGAAAAACGCGAACAGACCCTCCGAGCTCTTGCCGATCGGATGGCGGCCAAAGTCGTCAAGAACGGCCGTAGCATCAGCTTAGAGCCGATGAATTCCTATGAACGCCGCATCATCCACTCCGAAGTTCAGGGGATCGAGGGCGTGACCACCGCTTCCGTCGGACAGGAAGGCAACCGCCGCGTGATCCTGTACCCGGAGGGCTCCGCCGTTCCGACCGAGGAGACGGCACCGAGAGCCGCGCGTTCTTCGGACGACCGGAGAGACCGTGACCGTGACCGCGACCGCCGTCGCGGCAAAAACGATCGCCGCCGTGGCGGTGACCGCCGCGAGAGCAGACGCGCAGAGGAGCCGACGGTTTCCTATAAGCGTCCCGCCACCCCGCGTCCCACGCCGCGCAAGATCGACAAAGCGGCCAACCTCGATGAATATTTCGCCAAGCTCAAAGAATTTGGCAGCACCATTCAATAGGGCTGCTAAAAAAGTCCAGACCGAAAAAGCAATCATATGGTTTAAAGCGCCCGAGTCGGTTTCCCCGAATCGGGCGTTTTCAGAAAGGATTTTCATGATTCATCTGTTTTCTTCCGATATCGCCGCCATTTCCACCCCGCGCGGAAAGGGCGGCATCGCCGTCATCCGGATGTCGGGTGAACACGCGGTGGAGATCGCGTCCCGCTTCGTCTCCCCGAGAAGCGGAAAGCCGATTTCGGAAATCCCATCCCATCACGCATTTCTCGCCGACGTGAAAACGGCCGACGGAGAGGTGCTGGATGACGCGGTCGTCACCGTATTTCGCGCTCCCGCTTCCTTTACCGGAGAGGACACGGTCGAAATCTCCTGTCACGGAGGCGTGCTTCTGTCCGCCCGGATTCTCTCCCGCGCGATCGAATGCGGAGCCGTACAGGCAGGGCCGGGTGAATTTACCCGCCGCGCCTTTGTCAACGGCAAAATCGGCCTTTCTCAGGCGGAAGCAGTCATCGGTAAGATCGACGCCAAGACCGACACGGGACTCCGTCTGTGGGAGAATGCCGCACAAGGGAAAATCAAGGCGGAGACCGACCGTCTCTTTGACAAGATCGCCGGCATCGTCGCCGACGTTTACGCCGGCATCGACTTCCCCGAAGAGGATTTGCAGACGATGAACGCGGACGAAATGCGTTCGTCCATCCTCGACGTGAAAGCCGATCTGCAAAAACTCGAAAAATCCTATCGCACCGGCCACGCCGTCTGTGAGGGCGTGGAGACCGTCATCTGCGGCAAGCCGAATACCGGTAAATCCACTCTCTTAAATCTTCTCTGCGGTGAAGATCGCGCCATCGTGACAAGCACCGCCGGCACCACGCGCGACGTCATCACCGAGACCGTGGCCGTCGGGGATATTCTGCTTCGCCTCTGCGACACCGCCGGCATCCGCGAGACGTCCGACGAGATCGAAAAAATGGGCGTTGACCGTTCTCTTTCCGCGCTGGAAAGAGCCGAACTCGTCCTTGCCGTCTTTGACGGTTCGCGTCCTCTTGACGAAGAAGACCGCCGTCTGCTCTCCCTGCTCCGCGAAAAAACGCGTCCGGGAAGCGAGACCATCGCGGTCGTCAACAAAGCCGACGTCGGGACGGTCTGGGATCACTCCGTACTCGGCTTTGCCCATACGCTCGTCCTGTCCGTCCGCGAGGAAACGGCAAAAGACGTTCTGACCG
>JAGHUY010000307.1 GCA_018064545.1 Candidatus Apopatosoma intestinale
GTCACCGACGAGTATATCGCTCAGCGCGAATCCGCCGAGAAGAAGATCGCGAACAAGGAGACGGACAAACCGCTCGCCTCGCTGATCGACGCCGACATCCGCGACAAAAAGGCCGTCCGCAACGCCATCAACAAGATCGCGGCAGGCGGTGTTGAGATCGAAGTTCCCGAAACATGACCGCTCCGATGCACACGGTCGGAGTCCGTGTCCTCGATCTGCCGTATCATCTGGATAAAACCTATACCTACCTGTTCCCTACCGAAGTCGCGGAAACGCCGGAAAAGGGGCGTTTTGTCTTTGTTCCGTTCGGGAGAGCCAACAAAAAGCATCCCGCGCTGATCACCGAGATCGATCCCCCGTCCGATTACGGACAGTTAAAACCCGTCCTCGGTCTGATGAATGAGGAACTCCGCCTGTCGCCGAACCTGATGGCGCTGTCGGATTTTGTCTGCGATCGCACGCTTTGCACCATGGGAGACGCGGTTCGCCGCATCGTGCCGGCCGAGGCCTTTTCCCGCGCGGAGGAGTCCTATTCGGTCGTGGAACCCATGCCGGACGTGGTCATCAATCTGAAAGCCTGCGCCGTCCGCGACGCCATCCGGCTGAAAGGCCCCATGACCCGCTCCGCGCTCGAACGGGCTTTCGGAGAAGAAGTGCGGGAGACCCTGCAAGCCTTGACGGGGCTCGGCATTCTCCGCGCCGAAACGCTGATCAAAGATGCGGGGAGCGCTACGGCCGCCGTTCTCTATCCCACCGACGAAGACGCTGTGGTTCTGGAACAGTCACGGACCCCGCAGGCGCAAAAGGAGATTTATTCTCTCGTCTCGGAAAGCGACGGGATGGATCGCGCCGATCTGCTCGCCATGGGCTATACGGGTGCTCAGATCGCCGCGCTGATCAGAAAGGGCTTGATCCGGGAAGAGAAAAATGAGGTATATCGCAATCCCTATGCCGATTTTTCGGACGTGGAACGGAAAGACCCCGTTCTGTCCGAGGAACAGACCCGCGCCAAAGCGATCCTGTACGGCCTTTGCCTCGACGGAAAGCCGCACGGCGCACTACTGTTCGGCGTGACGGGAAGCGGAAAGACGAGCGTCGTTCTGTCGCTCTGCCGTTCGCTTGCCGACGAGGGAAAAACCTCGATCGTTCTGGTTCCCGAAATTGCCTTGACGTGGCAATCCGTCTCGGCTTTTGCCGCCGTATTCGGCAACCGGCTCGCCGTCATTCACTCGCGCCTCGCCGGAGGGGAACGCCTCGATACGTTCCGCCGGATCCGCCGCGGGGAGGTCGATGTCGTGCTCGGCACGAGAAGTGCCGTGTTCGCTCCGATCCCGAACCTCGGAGCCATCGTCATCGACGAGGAACAGGAACATACCTATAAATCCGAGCAGTCTCCGAAGTATCACGCAAGAGACGTCGCCCGGTTCCGCTGTGCTTCCGAAAACGCGCTGCTTCTTTTATGCAGTGCGACACCGTCAGTGGAAACGTACGAAAAAGCCAAGCGGGGCGTCTATACGCTCGTGGAACTCCATACGCGGTACGGCTCCGCCAAACTGCCCCGCGTCATCCTTTCCGACACGCGGCAAAATATCCCCGATCCCGACAAAACGATCGGCGAAGAACTCCGCCGGGAGATCGAACGCAATCTCCGCGCCGGAGAACAGACCGTTCTGTTTCTGAACCGCCGGGGGTTTTCCAGTTATCTCTCCTGCCGTCTGTGCGGAGAAGCGGTCAAATGCCCGCACTGCTCCGTCTCTCTGACCTATCACAAAAAGCGGGGTCGGAGCCGCGGGATGCTCGTCTGTCATTACTGCGGCTACGCAAGAGAAGTGCCGTCCGTCTGCCCGTCCTGCGGAAGCGAGCATATCGCGTTCGGCGGCTACGGAACGCAGAAAGTGGAGGCGGAACTGGCCGAACTGTTTCCGGACGCTCGGATCTTACGCATGGATGCCGACACGACGAAAGGCCGTTTTTCTCAGGATGAGATTTGCGAACGGTTCAAAAACCGGGAAGCCGATATTCTGATTGGAACGCAGATGGTCACCAAGGGACATAATTTCCCGGCGGTCACGCTGGTCGGTGTCATTGCGGCGGATAACGCGCTCTTTCTGGACGATTACCGGGCCGGAGAGCGCACGTTTTCGCTGATCACGCAGGTGGTCGGCCGCGCCGGACGGGGAAGCATCCCCGGACGCGCCGTGATTCAGACCGCCAATCCGGACAATCCGACCGTTTTGCTCGCCGCAAAACAGGATTTTCCCGCTTTTTACGAAAATGAGATTGCCCTGCGTCGTTCGCTGGCATTCCCGCCGTTCTGCGATCTTTTCGCCGTCAATTTTTCCGGCCTCAGCGAACGGGCGGTCACGGCACTGGCCGAACGGTTTGCACTCCGCTTTTCGGAACTCGCCGCCGGCGAATACGCCGACTGTCAGATGGTCGCATACGGGCCGTTTGACGCCGCCGTCTACAAGATCAACGAAAAATACCGCATGAAACTGGTCGTCAAATGCCGCGATTCCAAAAAACAGCGCGCGCTGTTTGCCGCGCTCTTGCGGGAATTCGGCCCGACGGTTTCCGCCGAACTCACATTGGGGATCGACATCAATCCCACCATAATATAAAAAAGGAAGATTACCGAAATGGCAAAACTCACCATTCTCACCGAAGAAGACCCTCAACTTCGCAAAATCAGCCGTCCCGTGGCGGAAATCACGCCCCGGATTCTGACATTGCTCGACGATATGCTGGAAACCATGCGGGAAGCCGACGGCGTCGGCATCGCTGCCCCGCAGGTCGGCATTCTGCGCCGCGTCGTCGTGGTGGAAGTCGAGCCCGGAAACGTGATCGAACTGATCAACCCCGAAATCGTCGACAAATCCGGCTCCCAGGTCGGGATCGAGGGTTGTCTCTCTCTGCCCGGCAAACACGGCATCTGCGACCGCCCGTCTTATGTGCGCGTCCGCGCATTGGATCGCACGGGGACTGTGCGCGAATACGAGGGAACCGAACTGCTCGCCCGTTGCTTCTGTCATGAAATCGACCATCTGGACGGCATTTTATACTCCGACGTCGCCGATCGGATGCTGACGCCGGAAGAATGGGAAGACTACGTCGGGGAGAGCGAAGAATGAGAATCGTTTTCATGGGAACGCCCGATTTCGCCGCCGTCGCTCTGCGGGCATTGGCGGAATCGGCATACGGAAAAGACGTCGTCGGGGTCGTCACGCAGGCGGACAAGCCGAAAAATCGCGGTCACGTCCTGACGCCGCCCCCGGTCAAAGTATTGGCGGAAACATTCGGCTATCCCGTCTATCAGCCGCAGAGTTTAAAGGCCGAATTTTTCGGCGAAACTTATCGTGAATTGGCCCCCGATCTTGTCATTGTCGCCGCTTACGGTAAAATTCTGCCGGGCTACGTGCTGGATGCGCCCCGCTACGGGTGCGTCAACATTCACGGGTCGCTCCTCCCGAAATATCGCGGAGCCGCACCGATCCAGCGCGCCATCATGGCAGGGGAAACCGAACTCGGCATCACTCTCATGTATATGGAAGCCGGACTGGACACCGGCGATATGCTGGCCAAAGGCAGTATCGCGCTTTCCGGCGATGAATCGTTCGGAGAAATTCACGATCGGCTGGCCGCCATCGGCGCCGAACTGCTCGTAACTTGCCTGCCGAAACTGATCGCCGGAGAACTCCGGCCAGAAAAGCAGGACGATGCCCTCTCGACCTACGCCCCCAAAATCGAAAAAGAAGATTTGCATCTGGACTTTTCCCGCCCGGCCCGCGAACTGCACAACACCGTCCGCGCACTGTCGCCGGCACCCGGTGCTTACGCCATTCTGAACGGTTCGCCCGTTAAAATCACCAAAACGGCTCTTACGGGGAAACCCGCCGCGGCAAACCCCGGCACCTGCCCCGCTCTCAACGCCAAAGGAGAGGGAGCGATCTCCGTTTCCTGCGGCGACGAAGAACTGCTCATCCTCCGTCTCATCCCCGAGGGGAAAAAAGAGATGAGCGCGGGCGATTTCATCCGCGGCCGCAAGATCGTATGCGGTCAAATTTGGGAATAAACGGAGAAAGAAGATTATGACCGCAAGAGAAGCCGCGTTTCTCTCCCTGCAAAAGGTGCGGGGGAGCGGCAGATACGCCAATATCGAACTCTCCGGCTCGCTGGATCGCTTTTCGCTCTCCGACGTGGAGAAAACGTTCTATACCGCGCTCTTTTACGGGGTGATCGAACGGGAGATCACGCTGGACTATCTGATTTCGCAGTTTTCCGACCGAAAAATCGATGACTTGGATCGCGACGTCCGGACGATTTTACAAATCGGGCTGTATCAACTGGCCTATATGGACAAAGTCCCGGAATCCGCCGCCGTCAACGAAAGCGTCAAACTGGCCCGCCGGTTCTACGCCCGCAAAAACAGCGAAGGGTTTATCAACGCCGTTCTTCGCAGTTATCTGCGCGGGAAAGAGAGCGTGGTTTTCCCCGATCCGAAAAAAGATTTTATCCGGTATCTCTCGGTCACATACTCCCTGCCGGAATGGATGTGCC
>JAGHUY010000238.1 GCA_018064545.1 Candidatus Apopatosoma intestinale
TCCAGTTCCCCGATCTTACTTTTTAAAAGATTATTGAGCGTCAAGATTTCGGAAGCGGTCAGACGGTAGTCCTCCATCAGCGCATCGACGTAAAAGCGATAACCGAGAGCCGTCGGCACACGGCCGGCAGACGTGTGAGGCTGTTCCAGATAACCGAGCGTTTCCAGTTCGGCCATCTCGCTTCGGATGGTGGCGGAAGAATACGGAATGCTGGCGCTCATCAGTGTTTTGGAGCCGACCGGTTCCCCGTTGGTGATATGGGATTCGATGATGCTGCGCAAAATGATCTTTTTCCGATCACTCAGATTGCCGCCCACGATCAGGTCCTGTGCCATACCGTCGCCCCCTTTCACTTTTTAGCACTCAACAGGTTCAAGTGCTAACCACGCTATCAATTTATCATTTTTGTCAGCCTTTGTCAAGGCTTTTTCATCATTTTTTTATGAATTAATTATGAATTTTTTCGCAGTGTATCGCAAGAGTGCTACTTTCCTTATTTATTATGGAAAAAAAGAAAAAGAATTTTTCATCATGCGAAAAAATAATTGACTTTTTCCACAAATTCGTGTATGATATAGGAAACCCGCAAACAAAATAGATCAGGGGTGCCGACTTCGGCTGAGATGAGGATTGAATCCGAAAACCCTTTAACCTGATATGGATAATGCCATCGTAGGGAGATTGCTGACTTTTAGGGCTGTAAAAAAAGTCCAGACCGAAAAAGCGGAAATAAGCACTCGTATCTCCCTCTTTTCATTTTCGAAAGAGGGGGATTTTCTATATTAAAGGAGAGATACTATGAAAAAGAATCATGTTAAAAAGCTTACAACCTGTGCGGTTCTGATCCCCATGTCCGTCCTGCTGTCGTTTATTACGCTGTTTCACTCTCCGCTCGGCGGTTCGCTGACGCTGTTTTCGATGCTGCCGATCACACTGATCGGGTATTTATACGGCGCCAAGTGGGGGTTCGGATCGGCTTTTGTCTATGCGATCTTACAGATCGCCATCAGCCCGTCAACCGTTTCGGCTCTTTTTCTCCCGGGCGAGGCACAGGAAGTCTGGTGGAAAGCCATTCTGATTTGTTTTCTTGACTATATTTTGGCCTATACGGTTTTGGGATTTTCTTCTCTGTTCCGATCCGAAAGTCATCCGGCACGGTCGCTGGTTTCGGGAACGGTTGTCGCGATCCTGTTCCGGTATCTCATCCATCTGATCTCAGGGGCTTTGTTTACGGCGCTTGGGCAGAATGGTATTTTGAAAATTTTGGCAACGTGATCAGCGAATCCAATCCGTCGGCCTTTCTTTCCGGTCTCGGCACCTCGATTCTGAACAGCATGAGCGGTGCGGGACTTCCCGTCCTGTATTCGGCAATCTACAATGGCATTTATATGATCCCGGAAATGGTGCTGACCGGAATTGCGGCGTTCATCATCGGAAAGATTCCGTATATCACCAAGCAGGCGGATTTTTCATAAAAAGGAAAAGAGAACGGCTTTCCGTTCTCTTTTTTAGTCTTCTGATTGAAATAAGATTTCTCCCGGCATCAGGTATCCGTTCAAGCGGGCATATCGCTCGATATAGGCTTTTTCGTCAAGCGAATATTCATAGTTGAGTTCTTCCAAGCGGTATTCGCATTCGCTTGCCACATTCTGATACTCGGCAAGCTGATCCTGTAAGTCGTTGAGCTGAACCCGGAGAGTGATCACGGAAATCAGACAAAAAACGAAGAAAAGCACAAAAGCAAATCGGGCAAAAACATTCGGTTTTCGCTCCTTATCCATGGTTTCCCTCCTTTGTTTGTTAAGAAAAGCCTTTCCGTGACTCCGATAAAATCCGGTTACATTCCCGCGCGGTATACCGTTTTCGGCGGGAAAGGATCCATTTGGCGCGTAGTGCCGACACGGTCTTTCGATAAACGGTCAAAAAGACGGTTATGATGAAAGAAAAGGCGACTCGAATCGGTTTTATTATAATATAGAAAGACCAATAAATCAAGATTTTTGCAAAAAATAGAATTTGCGCCGAAAAAAACAGGACAATTTTTCCGAGAGTCATGCGCCATAGAAAAAAGCCGAGAAGAAGCAAAAGAATGCCCCAAATTCGGATTTCGCCGTCGTTCACCCAGTAAGTCTGAAAAGAGAAAAGGATCGAAGAGATCAGAAAGAACAAAACGTCCTCTATCCCCACGAGCAGGGTTTCCAACACTTTCCCGTGTTTGGTTTTTTCGTGGCGGTCAAAATAATGCGGGGGCGCGATTTTGCGATAAAACGCATTTTCCGTCACCGTCGAGTCATCGGAAAATGCCAACCGGATCAAACGAAAAACGTCAAAAAACGATCCGGTCGCAAACCCGAGAATCAGAAACGAAAAAATCTGCCAGATTTCATCGTAAAAAAAACGGTTCATCGGCGGAAAAACCCGCTTTTCTTTTTTCCGGATTCGGCATCCTCATAGCGAACGGCGGATATGGAACCGTCAATATGGACGTCTCCCGTGTCCAAAGAGAGTCGCGAAATATGGAGATCACTTCCCTCCACGGTCAGTTCTCCGTCCGACGTTTCCATCCCGATCTCATATTCATCAAAACGGATGACGTCGGTCACACCCGTTATCTGCGCTTTGCTTCTGTTTTGGATCACGATTTCGTGGGATGATGGCTTGTTGGCACTTTCTGGCATAAAAAACCTCCGCATAAATGTTTTCTTTACATTTTATGCGGGGGTTTTCTGTTTATGACGCGTTATATAAATGTCTGCTGAATAATCCAAAAATGCCGTCGCAAAGCGACAAAAGGCATTTTGGGGTTATGAAGTCGCAAGAGTTTTGAGCACATAAGCGAAAAAACTTGCGCTTTTTCTCATCTGTTGTTTC
>JAGHUY010000123.1 GCA_018064545.1 Candidatus Apopatosoma intestinale
GATACAGGGAACGCCGGGCATCATACTGCACAAAAAGTAGGCCAGTTTCATCCGGTTTCTCGCGGTTTCATACTCCTCTTCCGTCATGCGGGTATGCGCGAGCTCGTCATTCGACTTGCCATCCGGACTTCTGCCGCCGAGCGCGGTCATCGCACGAACGGTGTCGTGCGTGCCGAGCAGATTCATCAGACAGTCGGCGGCTTCTTTCGGGTAATGCGAATAAATCTTGCGGACTTCGCGCCAAAGCGTCGCCGTATCTCCGTTTCGGATATACCTGAGAATCGCATTTTTTATGGGATAATTCATCACGCCGTCGAGTTCCCCGCCGCGCAGATATTTTTTGCGCGTGGAATAGGCGATTTTATCGGAGGCGTCCTCCCAGACCTCTCCGATCACGAGGGCGTCTTTCTTTTCCGCCGTCGCCGCCTGTTTCAGTTCACACAGAAAATCGTCCGGAAACTCGTCGGCCACGTCGATGCGCCAGCCGTCGATCCCCTCCCGGATATAGTGACGGATCACGCCGTCCTCGCCGAACAGGAAAGAACGGAACGAATCCGCGTCTTTCCGTACCCGCGGCAGAATGCGGATGCCCCACCAACTCTCATAATCGTCGGGGAAATGACGGAAAGAATACCATGAGGCGTAAGGAGAATCGGGCGACTGTGCCGCGCCGACGTCCGGATAACGCCCTTTTGCGTTAAAATACCGACTGTCGTCGCCCGTATGATTGAAAACGCCATCCAGAATCACGTGGATGCCGCGTTTTTTCGTCTCCGTAAGCAGAGCGCGGAAAGCCGCTTCCCCGCCGAACATATCGTCGATCTTGCGATAATCTCCGGTATCGTATTTATGATTGGAATATGCCTCAAAAATCGGGCTCAGATACAGACAAGTCACGCCGAGCGATTCGAGGTAATCCAGTTTTTCAATGATTCCCTGCAAATCCCCTCCGAAAAAGCCATTGTTGCGGAGCGGCGCGCCGGGATAGGCCGGATATTCCGGGATCGTATCGTACCAATTCTCATATTTTACAGCATCCGCCCGGCACGGGTTGCGGCCGGCCGAAAAGAAGCGATCCACAAAAATATGATACATGATCCCGCCCTTGAACCAGTCCGGCGGCGTCTCTCTTTTGCGATAGACGAGGAGTTGGAAGAAATCGTTCCGCTCCCGGCGCGGAGGCGACAGATATTCTTCGGCCGTCCCGTAATCGCACCGGAGTTCCCACTCGCCGTCGTCGCCCGCGATATGATAGGCATAATAGAACAGCCCGCCCTCATCCCCGCAGAGTTCGGAAACGGAAAGCGTCAGAGAAAACCGGTTTTCGCCGTCAGCCGTCATCGGCAGATAGCGACGGTCACCGTTATCGTCGTTATAGAGTTCGAGTGTGGCGCGACAGGCGCGTACCGACGGACGCAGTTGCCACCGGATCACGGTTCCGGTCGGAACGGTACAGCCGTCTACGGCGTGAAACACGCCGTTCTCATCGGCGATCCCGATCCTCTGCATCGCCTTTTTGTCACAGAGACAGTCGCTTACGTTAAAAAAAGCCATGAAAACTCCTATGCTCTCTATATGGGGTTGCCCGAAGCGACGGAACTCGCTTCGGGCTTTTCATTATTCTACCGGTTTAATGTGCCAGATGTTTTGGGCGTAATCCTCAATACTGCGGTCAGAGGCAAAGAAGCCTGCGCCGGCGATATTGAGAAGCGATTTTTTCGTCCATGCGGTACGATCGGCGTAATCCGCAACCGCGCCGGAGTACGTATGGAAATACGAATCAAAATCGGCGAGGCACATATACGGTGCGGACACGTTGGGTGCCGAAATGAAGTAGCGGGCAATGCCGGAAAAATCCTCCCCGTGGAACCCGCGGTTCAGCATATCAATCACGCGGCGAACGCGTTCA
>JAGHUY010000113.1 GCA_018064545.1 Candidatus Apopatosoma intestinale
ATCGGCGAAGAGGGCGTTCAGTACAAGATGAAAGACTGGGCGTTCAACCGTCAGCGTTACTGGGGCGAACCGATCCCGATTGTCCATTGCCCGAAGTGCGGCATGGTTCCCGTTCCCTACGACGAACTGCCGCTGAAACTGCCGGCCGTGGGGAATTTTGAACCGGGTACCGACGGCGAAAGCCCGCTTGCCTCCATCGACTCCTTCGTGCATTGTCACTGCCCGAAATGCGGCGGCGAGGCACGGCGCGAGACCGATACGATGCCGCAGTGGGCAGGTTCCTCGTGGTATTATCTGCGCTATTGCGACCCGAAGAACGGGGAAGTTCTTGCCGATCCCGAAAAACTGAAATACTGGCTTCCCGTGGACTGGTACAACGGCGGTATGGAGCACGTGACGCGTCACATGATCTATTCGCGCTTCTGGCATAAGTTCCTCTACGACATCGGCGCGGTGCCGACCGACGAACCGTATGCCAAACGGACGGCGCAGGGTCTGATCCTCGGGCCGGACGGCGAAAAAATGTCAAAATCCAAGGGCAACGTGGTCGACCCGAACGACGTGGTCGATGAATACGGTGCTGACGTTCTCCGCACCTACGTCCTCTTCATGGGCGACTATACGATGGCCGCACCCTGGTCGGAAAACGGCGTGCGCGGGTGCAAGCGTTTCCTTGAACGGATCTGGGGCATGCTGGATATGGCGACCGGAAAAGGCGTGACGCCGAAACTGGAAAACGCGATCCACAAGGCGGTCAAGAAAGTCTCCTCCGACATCGAACAGATGAAATTCAACACGGCGATCGCCGCGATGATGACGCTGGTCAACGAAATCTACGACGCCGGTACGCTGACGACCGACGAACTCGGCGTTTTCGTGCGCATCCTCTGCCCGTTCGCTCCGCATATCTGTGAGGAAATGTGGGAAAAACTCGGCGGCGAGGGACTCTGCTCGCTCGCTCCGTGGCCGACCTACGACGAATCCAAGACGGTCGATGCCTCGGTGAACGTTGCCGTTCAGATCGGCGGCAAGACCAAGGAAGTGATTTCTGTTCCCGTCGATTGTGACCAGGCGGCGGCTCTCGCGGCGGCCAAGGAAAATCCGCACGTGGCCTCTCTGCTTGCCGGCAAGGAGATCGTAAAAGAAATCTACGTAAAGAACAAGATCATCAACTTCGTCGTCCGCTGACAGCGCAAAAAAGTAGCATTCTTTTGTAAAAAAAGCCGAAAACCGTATTGACAAAGGAAAAAAGGTGGGATATAATGTAAAGTACTGTACTATGGCAAATTGGGAAGCCAAGCGAGGTAAGCACGATGATTCTGGACATGACCCCCATACTGGACGCGGTAACGGACAGAATCCCCTTTTCGTTTTCTTACCGACCCGGAGAAGACAGCGTGGTCTCTGCGCTGTTCCCGGATATCACGTTTTCCTCCCCGATTTCGTGCTCCGGTTTCGTTTCCGATAGGGCCGGCTATATGTCGCTTCACGCAGACGTATCGCTTTCCTACGAGACCGCCTGTGCCCGTTGTGCAGAGCCGGTGACCGGCAATCTGGCGTTTTCCTTTGAAAAGGATATTGCGGACAGCAGCGTTTCGAGAGATAACGATGACTACCTCTTTATCGAGAATCAGCGTTTGGATCTTGTCGATCCTCTCGAAGAACAGCTTCTCCTGGAACTCCCCACCAAAACTCTTTGCCGGGAGGACTGCAAGGGGCTGTGCGGCCGTTGCGGACAGAATCTGAATTTCGGCGATTGCGATTGCAAAAAGCACGAAGTCGATCCCCGTCTGGCCGTTCTCAAAACACTTCTGGACAAATGACGATTTTTCAAAACATACGAATCTATAAGGAGGGTGGTAATCATGGCAGTACCGAAGAAAAAAGTATCGAAAGCAAGAAGAGATAAGAGACGTTCCAATGTTTGGAAACTGGAACTTCCCGGCATGTCCAAATGCCCCA
>JAGHUY010000265.1 GCA_018064545.1 Candidatus Apopatosoma intestinale
TCGACGAGGTTGCTCTTGAGCGCTCCGAGAATATCATATTCGTAATACGCGGGATTGGTATCGGTAATCTGCTTTCTCACCTTTTCCGAAACCGCAATCCCCATATCCTCTGTCAAGAATCTCAGCACCGCATCCGGCGTTTTGTAGAGAGCCGTGATCTTTTTGGTTAGTCCAAACAGGATATGACGTTCCGTCACACTGCCGCCCTCTTTGGCCATAGAAAGAGGCAACACGTCTTTTTCATAGTCGAGGGAGAGGCCGTATGGCGCGACCAGTTCCGTGATGCGCTCACACATTTTGCGGTTGCGTTCGCCGCGCTTGATGCGGTAATACTCAAAAAAGTTGTTGAGTAAGTCAATATTCTGATGTGGGATACCGTGCAGAGCCACATACGCCACCGATTTCTGATCGGGGTTGTTGATCCGACGGGCAATCAGTTCGGAATGGATCATCGACGCGCGGCACTCCATGCCGACGGTCACGGGAAGTCCCACGATCTCCGCCGCCTCTATGAATTCTTTCGCGCCGGACAGGGAGTCGTGATCCATGATCCCCGCCGTGGCGAGGCCGTTCTGCCATGCCATATAGACCGCTTTGGTCGGGGAATACGGGGAGAACGAGTAGGTGGTGTGGATGTGGTTATTGACGAAATTCGTCTTTTGCGGCTCCGGCAGTTTGCCGGCCTTGGTCAGCGCGGCCAGTTTGCGAAGAGCCGCCAGACGGGCTTCTTTTTTCTCGGCATTGAGCTGTTCAATGAGTTTTTCGGTGTTCATAAAGACCTCCGCCCTGCTTTTTTAGTTGAGCATTTCCTGTCCGCCGGTCACGGGAACGGCCTGACCGGTCTCGTATTCCTGCTCGACGATGTAGAACAGCGCACGGGCAATGTCTTTCGGCAGACAGCCGCGGTTCAGCGGCACTTTGCTCTCATAATAGCGGCGAACGTCGTCAACGGTCTTGGCACCGGGCACTTTCCCGGCGTTGAGATACTGAACGAACAGACCGCGGACGGGATCGGTCCACAGCGGGCCGTCCAGATAGTTTCCGGGGCAGATGGCGTTGACCTTGATGCCGTAGGGAGCGAGTTCCAGTGCAAAACTCTGCGTAAGGCCGAGGCCGCCGAACTTACTGCCGGCATAGGCAAAGTTCTTATTGCTTCCGGCAAGACCGGATTTGGAGTTGATCTCGATGATGTCGGCCATATAGGACGGCGCATAAGCACGCTGGATCTTCATGACCTTGCTCGCGTATTTGGCGCAGAGGAAATAGGCGGTATAGTTGACGGCGGTAACCAGTTCAAAGTTCTGCTTGGTCATCTCGTCGAGACTACCGGCGCGGACGATGCCCGCGTTATTGACAAAGACGTCAAGGCCGCCGTATTCGAGTACAGTCTCATCCATCATCGCCGCTACGGAATCCTCATCGGACACGTTGACAGAGACCGGTGTGGCGCGGCCGGGGCCGTAAGTTTTGCAGAGTTCCGCGGCAAGCGTCTTTGCCCCCTCCATATTCATATCGGCAATGACGACGTAAGCGCCCTCGGCGAGCATCGCTTCCGCAATGCCGCGGCCGAAGCCCTGCGCAGAGCCGGTGACGATAGACACCTTTTCGGACAGACGTTTCGTATTCTCCGATTTCAGAGACACTTTTGCCCGGTAGCTCTCCACTTCCCAGTTGGCGATAAAATCCGTCAGTTCGGGAGACAGCGGCAGAGCCCCGCCGAAACTCTCACTGTAAACGGCGATATCCATGGCATCCGTGAAGACGGCCGTCGCGGTGTCCGCCTCTTTCTTCGTGGCACCGCAGGCAAACATACCCACATTCTCCACAAAGACGATCTTCGGGGCAAATCCGTGTTTATCTTTATACTTGGCAAACGCTTTTTGCAGATTGTCCGCCGCATTCTCGCCGCCCTCGACATAGAGCGGTTCGGTCTTGCAGTAGACGATGTGATCCGGAGAGAAACTGCGGGAGATCGGCTCAAAAGCCTTTTTGGATTTGGCAAAGTTCAGAATATCGGGGTTGACCGTGAATTTCACGGAAGCGGCACCGCCCGCCCCATAGAGCATACGGAGTTCGGGGGCCAGCATAGCGGCAAGAGCGCGGTCAAAATCGCAGGATTCATGATGGGGGATCGTATTGATCTGGGAGTGGAGCGTCTCCATGACTTCCGATGCGATCCCGTCGATCTCCTCCGTCGTATCGGCGGCAAAGAAGATGCCGTGGTTCTGCAAGAACAGCACCTGCGGAGCCGTTCCCTTTTCGGCACGGTAGGCGTCGATTTGCTTTTTGCACGCGGCGGCCAGAATATAGCCCGGTTTGGTGGATTCCACCCAAATGGCATCCGGGAACAGCGCGTGGCAGACCGTTTCGCCCTCCTTGGCGCAGGTCATGCCATTGACAAGGGCCGGATGAACGTGAAGCACATATTTTTGAGAGAGCAGATCGTGAAGCAGCGTTTCCACACTAGGACGCTTAGCCTCTTCCCCGGGAAGTTTGGAGGCCATCATGTCGGCAAGCACTTCCGCTTCCCGCGCCTTTTCGTCGGCGGGATAGGTCTTCTCCCACATGGCGGCGAGTTTCCGGCGATCCATGCGGACAAAGCCGTCCTCGGTGATGGTGGCGAGCGCCGTACCGGAGCCTTTGATGTACAGAGTATCTTCCGTCTTATACGAGGTGTTGCCGCCACCCGCCAGCACGAATGCCGGATCGGCACCGTAGCGGTGGCTCATTGCGGTAAGGTTTTCAAGTTCTTTCATCCGGATTTCCTCCTTAAATTGCCTTGGCGTGGGCCAGCAGATAGTGTTCTGCCTCAGCACACCACAGACCGTTGTTGGCTTTTACGATGCGATCCAGTTCGCGGAAGAGCGGATCGGTCTCCCCGAGTTTTTCAAAGTCCGCGATCGCCGTCATCGGCATGGAAATGTTGGTGTAGGTCAGCTTCTTGCCGCCGGGGATATGGGGCAGATTCAGCGTCGTCTCCACAACGCTGTCAAGACCGCCGACGTGCGTGATCATTGCGGCAGGGTTGATCCGTCCCTTTTCCATCAGGGCAATGGATTCCAGCATATCGGCGCTGTTGCCGCCGGAAGTCCCGACGATATGCGTCGAAGCGTAGTGGACGTTATAGAAATTGAATTTGGCAGAGAACGCGGTATTGGTCGGGCCGGCAAAGAAGTTGAGACCGCCGTCACGGCCGAGGATCGCATCGCCCTGCTCCACGACGGGGGCGACGGGGGCGAAGACAAATACGTCGTCAAAGCCCTTGCCGTCAGTCAGCGAGAGCAGATATTCGGCCGGATTTTCCATCTTGCCGGTGTTGACGTACAGAAGTTTAACGCCGTTCTTCGCGGCATCCTCCACCGTCAAGATCTCGGCGGCACGGGCAAGGCGGGCGTCGTCCAGATCGGTCACGACGAGCATCGACGGACGGCGGTCGCCGTGGATCGCGTAGTCGATGGCCCCCAGCCCCATCGGGCCGGCACCGGCGAGGATCGCGGCACAGCCGCCCTCGTGAATGCCCATATCGTGGACGTATGAGCCGTTTCTGGTATGGTAGCAAGCGTGATAGCCGCCGACAATGCAGGACATCGGCTCAGACAGAGAGCCGTAGAAGAACGCGTCGCCGTTATACGGGAACAGACAGTCCATCTCCATGACTTCGTGAGGAAGAACTACATAGGTAGCGGCACCGCCGACGTACTGATAGGAATATCCCGGAGCGGCAAGGCTTCCCTTGTAGTTGAGGGCAGGCTGAATGACAAAGCGGTCGCCCACCTTGAACTTGGACTGCCATTTGGCACCGACCTCGACGATCTCACCGCAGAACTCGTGACCGACGATCACGGGATGCTCGGCCACGTCGTCGGGAACGCGCTTGTGATTCTTTCCCTGACTGGCCGCCTTATAGGTGGACATACAAATACTGTCGGAGATCACGTGAGCGAGAATCTCGTCCTCCTTAATCGCGGGAAGATCGAATTCCTCCAACCGGAGATCGTTTACCCCGTACAGTCTGACTGCTTTTGTTTTCATAAAAAAGTCCTTTCTCCGCCGTGGCGGCTCTCATTTTTTACGGCGCAGGCTCTGCATCAGTACCCGTACCGCTTCGGCTTCCGCTTTCGTCTCCTCTTCTAAGAAGCGAGCGGAAACGACTTTGCCGTTTTGCAGTTCGATATCCAAAATATCCCCCTCATGCAGAGGAATGGAAAAATCCGCACGCGGCAGATCGTAAAACGTTTCCTCCTCGTCCACACAGACGGCGAAGGATTCTTCAAACCGGTCGATCCGCACTTTCATTCGCGCACACCTTCTTTCCCATTTTATTGGAATAATTATACTATGCTTTGACTTTTTTATCAAGGTTTTTTAGGAAAACTCTGTTAATTTTCTCTTTTTTATGATATACTCTTGGATGAAAAAGAGTTTTTCCGAAAAAACGGGAGGAAAGCCATGGAAACCGAAAAAACAGCGGCAAAAAAACGCATCGAAGAACTGCGTCGGACGCTGGAATACCATGCCCGCCGCTATTATGTTGACGATGCGCCGGAAATCTCCGACTACGAGTACGATAAACTTTTCTATGAACTCGTCGCATTGGAGGAAGCCCATCCCGAGTTTGACAGCCCCACGTCGCCCACCAAGCGCGTCGGCGGAAAGGCACTGGACAAGTTTGAAAAGGTGACGCACGACGTGCGCATGGGCAGTCTCTCCGACGTTTTTTCCTTTGAGGAGGTCGAGGATTTCGTCCGGAAGACCGAGGAAAAACTCGGCCGGACGCCGGTCTTTTCCGTAGAGCCGAAGATCGACGGGCTTTCCGTCTCTCTCGTGTATGACAACGGCGTTTTTACCATGGGCAGTACCCGCGGCGACGGTGTGGTCGGGGAAAACGTCAGCGAGAATCTGAAAACGGTCTATACCATCCCGATGAAAACGGCGGACGCGCTTCCGCATCTGGAGGTTCGCGGCGAAGTCTATATGCCCCGCGCGGCGTTTGAAGCCCTCAATGAAAAGCGCGAAGCCGCCGGAGAGCCGCATTTTGCCAACCCGCGCAACGCGGCGGCGGGGTCTCTGCGTCAACTGGATTCCAAGGTCACCGCCGGCAGAGGACTGGACATTTTCGTCTTCAACGTGCAGGCGGCAGAGGGGATCTCCTTTACTTCGCATATCGAAAGTCTCGAATACCTGAAAAAGCAGGGATTTCATATCATCGGCGGCATCCGTCGCTGTTCGACGGCCGAGGAAATCCTTTCTCACATCAAGGAACTCGGAAAACAGCGGGACACGCTTCCCTACGACATCGACGGCGTGGTCATCAAAGCGGACTTGCTGTCCGACCGCACGCTCCTCGGGGAGAATATCAGCACGCCGAAATGGGCGATCGCCTATAAGTTCCCGCCCGAACAGAAACAGACAAAACTGACGGAGATCACCGTTCAGGTCGGACGCACCGGGGTGCTGACCCCGATCGCGGGTCTCGCGCCCGTGCGTCTCGCCGGAACAAGCGTCTCCCGCGCCACCCTCCACAACGTGGACTTCATCCGCGAACGGGACATCCGCGTCGGTGATACCGTCACCGTCCAAAAAGCAGGAGACATCATCCCCGAAGTGGTCTGTGTGGACGCCAAAGCCCGCACCGGACATGAGACCGTATGGGAAATGCCGGCGATATGCCCCTCCTGCGGGGAACCCGTCATAAAGGACGACGAAGCCGCCACCCGTTGCACCAACGCGTCCTGCCCCGCTCAACTCGCCCGCAATATCGAACATTTTGCCTCGCGCGACGCTATGAATATTGACGGCATGGGGCCGGCTCTGGTCGATCTGCTTCTCGGTGCCCGTCTGATCGGCGACGTTGCCGACCTCTATACGCTGAAAGCCGAACAGATCGAAAATCTGGACCGCATGGGAAAGAAATCCGCGGACAATCTGATTGCCGCCATCGAACGGTCAAAAACCGCCGGACTTGCCAAACTGCTCTATGCACTCGGCATCCGTAACGTCGGGGAAAAAGCCGCCAAGTCTCTCGCCGAGGCCTATCCCGACATCGAACTGCTGTTTACGGCAGACGAAAAGGACATTGCCGCTCTCTACGATTTCGGAGAGATCACGGCTCGCTATATCGTCAATTTCTTTGCTCATCCGCAGACGAGAGCGCTTGTGGATGAACTGAAAGCGGCCGGGGTGAAGACGGTCTATGAGAAAGAGCAGACCGGTAATCGGTTTGCGGGGCTGACGTTCGTGCTGACGGGAACGCTCCCGACGCTCTCCCGCGACGAAGCGTCCACGCTGATCGAGCAGAACGGCGGCAAAACGTCGTCCTCCGTCTCCGTCAAAACGAGCATCGTGCTGGCGGGAGAGGCGGCGGGATCGAAGCTTGCTAAGGCCGAAGCCCTCGGTATCCGGATCATCGACGAAGATGAATTTCGCCGGATGCTCGAAGAATAGGAGACGTCATGGCAGAACTTTGGGATCTATACGACGAGGAACGCCACCCTCTCGGCATCACCGTGGAGCGCGGGAAACATAACGGAAGCCGTGCGTGGCACATCGTCGTCTTTGCTTTCGTGCGCAACAGCCGCGGGGAGATTCTTCTCACCCTGCGCGACCCCCGCAAGCCGTATTTCGGCGGTCAGTGGGAGATCACGGGCGGATCGGTTCTCGCCGGAGAGACAAGCGAGCAGGGGGTTCTGCGGGAACTCCGCGAGGAGACCGGCATCGACCACACGCACTCGAAACGCACGTTTCTCGGCACCTATCACACCCGTTGGGACGACGGCGAGTTTGGCTGGCACGGCGATCTCGACGACGTGTGGCTGTTTGAAGCCGACTTTCCGATTTCCGACGTTACGGTGCAGGAGGGCGAGACCGTGGATGCCCGTTGGGCGACCATCGACGAGATCAAACAGCTGACAGCAGAGGGTATGTTCGCAAACAAAAAATTTCTCCCCTTTCTGTTCGGGGACAAGGAGTAGTTATGGCAGATTTTTACGACCACGTCAAGATTTATATCAAGGCCGGAAACGGCGGGAACGGGTGCATCTCGTTCCGTCGGGAAAAATACGTCTCCCACGGCGGACCGGACGGCGGTGACGGCGGGCACGGTGGCAATATCGTGTTTGTCATCGACGAGGGGACGAATACCCTGCTCGATTTCCGCAACCGCAAAAAGTTCGTCGCCCAAAACGGCGGAGACGGTGCGGCCGCCAAATTCCACGGCGCGACGGCACCCGACCTGATTATCCCCGTTCCCGACGGCACGGTCATCCGCGATGCCGAAACGGGCAAGGTCATCAAGGATATGAGCCGGTGTGAACCGTTCATTGCCGCCAAAGGCGGACGCGGCGGCTTTGGCAACCGTCATTTTGCCACCCCGACAAGACAGGTGCCCCGCTTTGCCAAGAACGGGCTGGACGGCGAGGAACGCGAGGTCATATTGGAGTTGAAAATGCTTGCCGATGTCGGCTTTGTCGGACTGCCGAACGTGGGAAAATCCACCCTACTGTCTATGATTTCCGCCGCCCGCCCGAAGATTGCGAACTATCATTTCACCACCCTCGTCCCCATGCTCGGCGTGGTTCGGGTGGATGAGAATAAGGGCTTTGTCGCCGCCGATATCCCCGGACTGATCGAGGGAGCGTCGGAGGGCGCGGGACTCGGCCACGATTTTCTTCGTCACGTCGACCGTTGCCGCCTGCTCGTCCATGTCGTCGATATCGCCGAGAGCGAGGGACGCAACGCCATCGAGGACGTGAAAACCATCAACAAAGAATTGCGGGCATACAGCGAGGAACTCGCCTCTCGTCCGCAGATCATCGCCGCCAACAAGTGTGATATTCTCGACCGCGACGCCATGGACGTGGCCGCCTTTGAAGCCTTTGTGAGAGCGCAAGGGTATGAACTCTGCTATATCAGCGCGGCCTCCGGCGAGGGCGTCCGGGAACTCTGCCGCAAGGTCTATACCGCCTTGCAGACGCTCCCTCCGCTGACCATTTATGAGCCGGAGTATGAGGAAGAAGTGAAAGAGCCTGACCGTCCCGCCGACATCACCGTGCGCCGCGAAAAGAACGTGTGGTTTGTCGAGGGCGAATGGCTGAAATGGCTGATGAGTTCCATCAATTTCGACGACCGTGAATCGTTCATGTATTTTGAACGGATGATGCGCGAAAACGGCGTGTTCGACGCTATGCGCAAAGCGGGCATCTCCGACGGGGACGAGGTCACCATCTACGATCTGGAATTTGATTTTGTGGAATAAACAAAAAAGGTTGTCGAGTGACAACCTTTTTTGTTATTCTGATTTACGCTGTTTCTTTTTTCTTCGCAAACCATTGATAGCCGAGAATCAGCACGAGGACGGCAAAGCCGATCACATCGGTTACCCAGCCCGGAATCATCATGCACAGTCCTCCCGCCGCGAGCAAAACGCGGAACGGGATCGGAATCGCCCGAAGCAGATGGCCGTTTAATGCCGCCGCTATCGAGAAGAGGCCGACGAGAGACGATACGACGATCAACACGACCTCATACCAGCCGGACAGGTTTTCGAGAAGCATCTCGGGACTGTATGCGAAGATAAACGGCACGATAAAAGCCGCGATCGCGAGTTTGGTCGCGTTGATCCCCGTCTTCATCGGGTTGGATTTGGCGATCGCGGAACCCGCATAGGCGGCCAGTGCCACCGGCGGCGTAATATCGGCCACGATACCGAAGTAGAACACGAAGAAATGAGCCGCCACGGCGGGAAATCCGAGTTGGATCAGAATCGGTGCGCAGGTAGACGCCATGATGCAGTAATTGGCCGTCGTCGGAACGCCCATGCCGAGTACGATACAGCAGACCATGGTCAGAAGCAGACCGATGATCGTCGCGTTCCCGGCGACCTGAACGATCGCGTTGATCAGCGTGGAAGCAAGGCCGGTCACCGTGATACAACCGGCAATGATACCGGCCATCGCACAGGCCACGGCCACGGTGATCGCACCTCTGGCTCCCGCCACCAATGCGTCGGCAACCGTCTTCGCCGCCTTTTGGCAGACCGCCCATATCACCGCCCCCGTCTTTTCATCCGGGGCTTTCTCGGACAGAGCCGTATGTAGCATATTGATAAACCCGATGACGACCGCGGCCAAGATAGAAAGAGCGGCAGAATACGCCATGGTTTTGGCACCGCTGGCCACCAGCCACACGAGCAGAACGAGCGGCAGGATCAGATAGCAGTTTTTTGCGAGGAAAGACCACTTCGGCAGTTCCCTCCGATCCATCCCCTTTAATCCGAGTTTTTTGGCTTCCAAATGGACGGAGATGAAGATACCGGCAAAATACAGAACGGCGGGCAGAATGGCTTTGACAGCCACTTTGGCATACGGCAAATTCATGTATTCCGCCATTAAGAACGCCGCGGCGCCCATGATCGGCGGCATGATCTGACCGCCGGTGGAAGCCGCCGCTTCGACCGCTCCGGCAAATTCGGGCTTGTATCCCGTCTTTTTCATCATCGGGATCGTCACGGAACCCGTCGTCACCGTGTTTCCGACGGAAGAGCCGGACACCATGCCGCAGAGCGCGGAGGAGATGACTGCCACTTTCGCCGGCCCTCCGCTCGACCATCCGGCCAGCCGATTGGCAAACGAAATAAAGAAGTTCGCAATGCCCGTTCTTTCCAGAAACGCCCCGAAAATGATAAACAGAACGATATACGTAAAGCAGACGTTGGTCGGCGTTCCGATGACGCCGCTCGTCGTATAGAACAATTTATAGATAATGCTTTTCAGCGCCTGATAGAACGCCGCACCGTAAGAAAACTGATTGTAAAACGCGTAGATGACGAGCACCCCGACGATGCAGAGGATCGGCAATCCCACACAGCGGCGGCAGAGTTCGATCAGCGTCAGAATGCCGACGACACCCAAAACCACGTGAAGCGGTTTGATCTGCGTGGTAAGCATGAGAAGCGCGTGCGCGTTCGCGGCAAAATAGAAGAAGCAGAACGCCCCGACCGCCATCAGCGCAATGTCATAAATCGGCAGTGTGTTCGGACGGACGTGCTTCTTATTCGCCGGATAGGTCAGGTATCCCGCTATCAGAATGAAGCCGAGAAACAGCGACAGGCGCGTTTCCGGCAGAGCCGTGCTGAACAGCGTCATGTAAATGCAATACAGAGAAAACAGAGCGAGAAAAACGCTGACGATGATCTTGGGAACACCCTCCCAGATCCGCGTGTTGGATTCTCTGTCGTATTTTCTCATAATGTCGTTCAGATCGCTTGCCGGGGCGGCACTCTCCGTCCCCGTTTCCGATCCTCTGATCTTTTTTTCATCCATGAAAGAATCCTCCATAAAACAGAGTGGCGGTCTCCGGAAACCCGGACACGGCCGTCACTCTGAAAAAACATTGTCAAAGCGATCTTATTTGGTGGGAACGGTGATTCCCTTTTCGGCAAAGTACTTGGCCGCACCGGCGTGGTACGGAACCGACGTGATGGAAGAAGCGTATTCGAGACTCAGTTCACCGTATTTCGCGTGCGTGGAGACCAGATTCTGATAGTTGTCGAAAATATCGGCGACCAGCGCGTAAATCGCATCCTCGGAAATATCGTTGCGCGCCAGAATGACGGCACCGACGCCGACCGTGGTCACGTCTTCGGACATATTGTAGACCTCTTTCGGAATGGTCACTTTGGCATAATAGGGAGACTGGGCGAGCAACGAGGCGATATGCGCCTCATCCAGCGAAACCAGATGGACTGCCTTGGTCGTCGCCAGATCGGTCACGGCATTGGTCGGAGCGCCGGCTACGATGAACGCCGCGTCGATCTTGCCGTCTTTGAGGGCGTCGGCCGAATCGCCGAATGACTGATAGGTGGCATCGATCTTGGTGAACTTGCCGTCTTTATCGAGATCACCGATCCCGTATGCACTCAGAATATCCACGGCGTTGAAATACCCGCCGGAACCGGCCGCACCGACGGAGACTTTCTTACCGGCCAGATCGGCTACGGTCTTGATGTTCTCGTCGAGGGTGACGATCTGAACCTGTTCGGTATACAGCGCACAGACCGTGGAGGAGCAGGTGATCGGCGCGGTAAAGAGGTTGGTTCCCATATAGGCGTAAGCCATCACGTCGGACTGGCAGAACGCCAATTCCGCGTTGCGGTCATTGAGTTCGTCAATGTTGGATTTGGAACCGTTGCCGATCACGCCGGTCACGCTGATGCCGGCATTGTTAGTGGCGTGCTGAGCGATTACGGAACCGAATGCGTAATAGGTACCGGATTCGCCGCCGGTCACAAAGCGTAGACGGGTGTTATTTTCCCCGCAGGAAGCGAGACACAGAACGGCCATCGCCAGAATCAGAACAAGAGAAATGATTTTTTTCATAGGAACGCCTCACATTTTTCAAATTATGACTTGATTATACCACGTCTTCGTGCTATAATCAAATAC
>JAGHUY010000214.1 GCA_018064545.1 Candidatus Apopatosoma intestinale
CTCGGCAATCGCAACAAAATGAGAGCGGCAGAGATCGCCGCGGCTTTCTTGGCGGGGAAAACCGCCCCGGTGCGGGAGACGCCGGACGTGGAGTCAGCCCCGCTGGAACCGATGTCGATCACGCACACCGAGAACGCGCGGGCGTTTGTCAAGATCGAGGACGGCTGTGACAACAAGTGCGCCTATTGCATCATCAAAACGGCTCGCGGAAACGTGGTTTCCCGTCCGACGGCCGAGGTGTGCGACGAGGTGCGCAATCTGGGCGCCGCCGGGTATCGGGAGATGGTGCTGACCGGCATCGAAACGGCCTCTTACGGCAAAGATACGGGGGAGACGCTTTCCGGTCTGATCGCGGCCGTGGCCGCCGTTGACGGCGTGGAGCGCATTCGCCTCGGATCGCTCGAACCGTCCGTTCTGACGCCGGATTTTGTGGATTTTTTAGCCTCCGAACCGAAATTTATGCCGTCGCTCCATCTGTCCCTGCAAAGCGGGAGCAGTACGGTCCTCGCACGGATGCGCCGCCGCTACAACGCGGAACAGGCGAGGGCGCGGATCGCGTATCTCAAAGAAAAAATGCCGGCCGTCACTCTGACCTGCGATCTGATCGTGGGATTTCCGGGGGAGACGGAGGAGGAATTTCTCGACACGTGCGAACTGGCTCGTTTTGCCGGTTTTCTGCATATGCATATTTTCCCGTTTTCCGCCCGCGAGGGGACGGAGGCGGCCGCCATGGACGGGCAAATCGCCAAGGAGGTCAAAATCGAGCGGGCGGCACGGCTTTCACGGATCGGCGACGAACTCGCGAACCGCGTTTATGAAAGTCATGCGCATTATGCGGGACGCGTCCTGTGGGAGACCTACGAAAACGGCGTGAATCACGGTCACACGGAGACCATGCTCGAAGCGTCGATGCCCGGCGAAGACCTGCGCGGGCAGACCGTGCGTGTCCGGTGTGTGAGCATAGAAAACAGAACGCTCCTCTGCGAGCGGGAATAGGAGGGTTTCATGCAGACTCTTTCGGTCGGCAAAAACGACGCCGGACAGCGGCTGGACAAGTTTCTTGTAAAGACGCTTCCGAACCTGCCGAAATCCATGATGTATAAATATATCCGCTTGAAAAAGATCAAACATAACCGCAAGCGGGCGGAAATTTCCGACATTCTCGAAGAGGGCGACACGGTCGAACTGTTCATTAAGGAGGAATTTCTTGCGAGGGAAAAGTCGGCTCATCTGTTTCGGAATATCCGCCCGTGCTTTGCCGTGGCGTATGAGGACGCGAATATTCTCATCTGCAACAAGCCCGTCGGGCTTCTGTGCCACAGCGACGAGGCCGGCCAGCAGAATACGCTTGTCGAGCAGATCAAGGCGTATCTGTGGCAAAAGGGCGAATACGATCCGGAAAAAGAGCATTCGTTCGCGCCGGCATTGGCCAATCGCATCGACCGCAACACGTGCGGGCTGGTGATCGCCGCCAAGACGGCGGAGGCCCTGCGGGAACTGAATGACCAGATCAGAGAGCGGGACATCAAAAAGCAGTATCTCTGCCGCGTGCACGGAACGCCGACCCCGCGCGAGGGCGTGCTGTCCGGATGGCTCATCAAAAACGAAGCGGACAATATCGTGAGGGTCTACAAGAAAAAGCCGAGTGAAAAACTCGGCGACGCCAAAAAGATCGAGACCGGTTACCGGGTGCTTTCCGAGAGAGACGGGGAATCTCTGCTCGAAATCGACCTTCTGACCGGGCGGACGCACCAGATCCGTGCCCATCTCGCCGGCATCGGCCATCCGCTGGTCGGCGACGGGAAATATGCCGATAATAAGGACGACCGTGAGCGCGGCGTCTACCGGCAGGCGCTTTGCTCCTATCGGGTGACGTTTACCAAAAAACAGGGGCCGCTCGGGTATCTGGCGGGGAAGACCGTCGCGATCCCGCCGGAGGAGATTCCGTTTTGCGAGGGCATGAACCTGCCGAAAAAATAACGCCTCCGATTTCGTGTTTTCTCTTGCAAAACCGACACCGTTGTGCTACAATGAAAAAGATAAAAAAACGAAGCCGCTCCGGCGGCGGAAATGAGGGCAACATGAGTCAACTCCACGTGATCAATCATCCGCTGATCCAGCACAAGCTCACCTATATGAGAAAAACCGATACCGGTTCCAAGGATTTCCGCACCCTGTTAAACGAAATCTCCGTTCTGATGGGCTATGAAGTCACCCGCGATCTTCCGCTGGAAGACTGCGAGATCGAAACGCCGATCACCAAGATGACGGGCAAGGTCATCTCCGGACGTAAACTCGCCGTGATCCCGATCCTGCGCGCCGGACTCGGCATGGTGGACGGGCTTCTGGAACTCGTTCCGGTCGCCAAGGTCGGCCATATCGGTCTGTACCGCGATCCCGAAACGCACAAACCGGTGGAGTATTATTGCAAACTGCCGTCCGACATTGAGGAAAGAATCGTCATCGTCGTCGATCCGATGCTGGCGACCGGCGGCAGTGCCTCCGACGCCATCACCATGCTGAAAGCGAGAGGGTGCAACAACATCCGTCTGATGTGTCTCGTCTCCGTTCCCGAGGGCATTGCCAAGGTGCAGGCCGACCATCCCGACGTCGATATCTACACGGCGGCCGTGGACGATCATCTGAACGAGAATGCCTACATCGTCCCGGGTCTGGGCGATGCCGGCGACCGTATTTTCGGCACGAAATAAGCGTTAGCCCCGCTTTTTTCGAAAAAAGACTTGACAGAACGAAAGACCTGTGCTATACTGACAGGGTAAAACAAAGCAGAACGCTCTCTGTTCTCACCGACGCGATTTCGTTTGCGCTCGGTCGAATAACCGTTTCCGATTTTTCGGGTGGTTTGTCTTTATGCGGAGAGTGTATGCTTTCCGCATTTTTTGTTTGATTTACAGGGGGTGCTTACAATAAGCAAACAGGAACATCTCATCAATGAAGAAATCCGGGCTTCCGAGGTTCGTCTGATCGGTGCCGACGGGGAGCAGATCGGCATCGTTCCGATCGCCGACGCCCGCCATCTCGCCGAGGAAAAGGATCTGGACCTCGTGCTGATCGCTCCGCAGGCGACCCCGCCGGTCTGCCGCGTGATGGACTACGGCAAGTTCTGCTTCGAGCAGGCCAAGCGCGAAAAGGAAGCCAGAAAAAAACAGCAGACGGTGGAGATCAAGGAAGTTCAACTTTCCTGCAAGATCGGCGACCACGATCTGCAAACCAAACTCAACCACGCGCACCGCTTCTTGCAGGACGGCAACAAGGTCAAAGTCGTGCTTCGTTATATGAACCGCGAACTTCGCCATCAGGAACTCGGTCATGAGGTCATCGCCCGCTTTGAAGAAGGCTGTGCCGGATTCGGCGTCGCCGACAAGCGTCCCGTTCTGGAAGGGCGCAATCTCACCCTGTTTTTGAACCCCGTAAAGAAATAATTTTCAAACATTATTAACCGAAAGGAAGAAAAAATCATGCCTAAGATCAAGACTCACCGTGCAACAGCCAAAAGATTTTCCGTTACCAAAAGCGGCAAAGTCAAAATGAACTCCTCGTACCGCCGTCATAAACTCGGCTTGAAGACGCCGAAGAGAAAGAGACAGCTCAGACGCAACGTATACCTGAGCCCGTCCTTTGCGGATACGATCAAGTCTCTCATTCCCAACAAATAATTATTGACGATACAGGAGGATACAGAAAATGGCAAGAATCAAAGCTGCGATGATGACTCGCAAAAGAAGAAATAAAGTTCTGAAAGCCGCAAAGGGCTACTGGGGTGCCAAGAGCAAACATTTCAAGATGGCGAAACAAGCCGTCATGAAGAGCGGCAACTATGCGTTCGCCGGCAGAAAGCAGAAGAAGAGAGATTTCCGCAGACTGTGGATCGCCAGAATCAACGCGCAGGCCAAAGTCAACGGAATGAACTATTCCACCTTTATGAACGGGCTCAAAAAGGCCGGCGTTTCTCTGAACAGAAAAATGCTCGCCGAACTCGCCGTAAACGACAAGGAAGCCTTTGCTTCTCTCGTAGAGACCGCCAAGGCTGCCCTTTAATCACGGAATCAAAAAACCAAAGCAGGATTTCTGCTTTGGTTTTTGGCTTTTTAACCCAACAGAAACCGTCCCGTAAAACCGGGATCGGATCATGAAGGAAAGGAATCCACTCCAAGATGAAACCGATTTCCAACGTCCCGCACATCACGTCACGGAACAACGACGCCATCGCCTTTGCCGCCAAATTGAAAGAGAAAAAATATCGGCGCGAGAGCGGGCTTTTCGTCTTTGAGGGCATCAAACTGCTTGAAGACGCCGTGAAAAGCGGCACTGTGCTCCATGCCGTCTATGTGACCGAAAAGGCGTATTCCCATTTTGAAAAGGAACTCGACGCCTGCGGGGTCGAATCCTGTCTGACCGTGGTCTCCGACCCGGTCTATGAAAAACTGTCGCTGGAAAACGCGCCGCAGGGCGTGTTCTGCGTGGCGCGTCTGCCGGAGAAACGGAAAGAAGCGGCGGCGGGCGGTTTTTCCGTCCTGCTTGACCACGTCGGCGACCCCGGCAATCTCGGCGCCGTCCTGCGCAGTGCGGACGCGTTCGGGGCGAGAGCCGTCTATCTTTCGGAGGGGTGCGCCGATCTGTACAATCCGAAGACCGTCCGCGCCTGTATGGGCTCGCTGTTCCGCGTTTATACGGAGACGGACTGCGATCTTGTCCCGATGATGGGGGAACTGCGAAAGGCAGGGCAGAGCGTCTATGCCGCCATGCTCGACGAGAGCGCAAAGCGCCCGTCGGAACTGGGCGAGCTCTCCGTTTCGGCCGGCGTCATCGGCAATGAGGGAAGCGGGGTACCGGACGAAGTCCGCGCGGCCTGCACGGGGGCGGTCTATATCCCAATGCGGGAAAACGGGCCGCAATCGCTCAACGCCTCGGTGGCGGCGGGGATCTTAATGTGGGAATGCT
>JAGHUY010000286.1 GCA_018064545.1 Candidatus Apopatosoma intestinale
GGACGCTTGCAAGATGGAACGCGACATCAGCGACGAAACGTTCCGTGCTATCCGAAATTACACACCGGAAAAATAAAAATGAAAAAAGAGGCCGGACGGTCTCTTTTCTTATCGAGGTACTATGAATGAATCTTTCCCTTTGGGACTCACCAGTGTGACTTTCCGTAAAAAAAACATCCGCGAAGTGGCAGAACTTGCCGCACGCGGGGGGCTCTCTCTCATCGAATGGGGCGCGGATATCCACGTACAGTCGGGCGACCGTGAGGCCGCGAAAGAAGCCGTGCGGCAGATGGCCGAAAATGGGCTTTCCTGCCCCTCTTACGGCACGTATTACCGGAACGGTGACCGCGATCCCAACTCGTTTCTCCGGCTCTGCGAAAATGCGGGAATCCTCGGCGCGAAAACACTCCGTCTGTGGCTCGGTAGAAAAGCCGGCGCGGACTGTACGGAAACCGATTTTTCAGCGCTCGTAGAAGAGACGGAGCCGCTGGCCGATCTCGCCGGACGCTACGGGCTTACCGTGGCGTTTGAGTACCACGGGAAAACGTACAACGACGAAGCCGCAATCATCTTCGCTTCTTTTCCGCCGTCACGCGCGACAATGTTAAAACGAACTGGCAGCCGCTGGCGTTCGGCGACAGCGCGGCCAATCTGCGGGCGGCACTTCCCCGTCTTTCCGCCGTGCACGTCTTTCATTGGGATACCGCAAACAATCGGTTTCCGCTCGCCGACGGTGTACAGTGCTGGCACGGCTATCTCGACATCCTGCGCGAGGCGAACGTCTTTCCCCCGCTCATCATGGAATTTGTCCGCGATGACGACGAGAATCAGTTCCTTGCCGACGCGAAAACACTTCACGACTGGATTCAATAGAAAAACACGGCTGAAATCAGCCGTGTCTTTTAGTCTCTCTTTCCCGCAATCCGAACAGAAGTAACGACTTCCTTTCCGCCTTTGGGGGCCGGAATGAGTAAGACCGTTGTTTTCATATCGCACGTACCGGCAAGCGGTTCACCCGTCCTTTCATCGTACAGACCGTGCTTGACGAGAGACACCGTATAAGTACCGTCTTGCAGTTCGACGCCGGAAACGGTATAGGAGATCGAGCCGCTCCCCTCGATGAAGCCGACGGCGATCAATGCGTGATCGCGGAAAAACGCGTCGTCAAAGCGCGTCGCGATGTCCGTGAGCAGCTGATCATTTGCCGGCGTTCCGTCCGCGCGGAACACCCCGCCGAGAAGAAGTTCAGAAAGCTCATCAAGATACTCCGCCAGTTCCGTGCTGTTTTCGCTCACCTTTTGCTCCTCGATCCGATCGACCCATAAGGAGGACGTGATGATGAAGACCGATGGCTCGGCGGGAGAACCGCTCATTTCTCCGTCCACCCCCGTGGTTTCCCCTGCGGAGCCCGTTGATTCGCCGTAAGTCTGATTGCCGCACCCGCTTCCGTCGTCGCCCGTCTGGGAATACGTTTCTTGCGACTCGATTCCTTGTTCGGGCTGATGAAGAGCATTTTCCATCGTCCCATTATGCGGTAAAAGGCCTGCCACGAGAACGATCAGACAGAAAAAAGCCGTGATCGCCGCGTATTTCCGGCGGGTATTTTTCTTTTCCCGCGCTTTTTCGTGCACGAGCGCACAGAACTCTTCGTTATTCTTCATACGGCAATCCCTCCTCCCGTAAGGCTTCTTTCAGAGCCGCCTTGGCGCGGTACAGCAAATTGGCAGTCTGTTTTTTGCTTTTCTTCATCACGCGGCAAATCTCATCGCCGCTCATCTCTTCAAAATAGGTCAGATACAAAACTGTCCCATACTCCTTTTTCAAGGTTTTCATGGCCGCCCGGACTTCTTTTGCCCGCTCGTCCGAAAGGATCAACGCTTCCACACTTTTCGCCTCGTCCGGCTTTTCCTCAATCTCTTTCGGATCGTTCGCCCATCGTTTTTCACGGCGGAGCCAGTCGATGCTCTTGTGCCGCGCCACGGCGAACAGATACGTTTTGAACGAGCTCTGGAACGAATAGCGGCGCGGATGGAGGAGCAGTTCGGCAAAGGCGTCTGCGGCAATGTCCTCCGCGGCCGTCTGATTGTGGATTTGCCCATAGACGAAGGCGATCAGACTGTCATGATAGAGCACGATCAATTCGTCAAATGCGCCCTTGTCTCCGTCCAAATAACGGCGATAACAGGCCTGCCCGTTATCCATACACGTCTCCTCTCCCACAGCCTTTCCTTTGTTAGTCGTCTGTGTTTTGCTTTTTTCTCACCAAATCGGAAATGTTTTATAATAATAAGGAAACGGCTTGCGCCATGTTGACGCAAGCCGTTTTTTCTCATTTATTGTTCCTCATCACGAGAGAACAGGTTGCCTTCCACGGTCATGTCGTCTTCTTCATTTTCTTCGTCGCAATCACAATCGCAGTCACAGTCGCAATCACAGTCGCAGTCGCAATCACAGTCGCAATCGCAGCAGAAGCCGAGCTCGTCGCGGCACTCATACAGCAGGTAAGAACCGGCCGCACCGCTCATGGCGGCGAGGGCGAGAAACGCACCGGCAATGCTCTTCTTCTTGCCGAGAAGAATGAAGAACATGACGAGAGACGAAACGGCTTCGACAACCAGCGCGATGCCGACGGACGCCTTGGTGCTTCTGGATACGATGACTTTCACGTTTTTCAGGTCTTTCAGGTCTTTCAGATTTTTCATGTTGTTTTCCTCCTAAATATATTTGAATTTTATTTTTAAGCTTTGCTTTTCAAATAGGCATTGATAAAGCCGTCGATTTCGCCGTCCATCACGGCGGTGATGTTGCCGTCTTCCCAACCGGTCCGGGTGTCCTTAGCGAGAGTGTACGGCATGAACACGTAAGATCGGATCTGCGCACCCCACTCAATGTTGGTCTTTTCACCGCGGATGTCCTCGATACGGTCGAGATTTTCACGTTGTTTGATCTCCAAGAGTTTCGCTTTGAGCATCTTCATCGCAGTCTCTTTATTCTGCACCTGACTGCGCTCGGTCTGACACCCCACGACGATGCCCGTCGGCTTATGGACGATGCGGATGGCGGAGTCGGTCTTGTTGATGTGCTGACCGCCCGCGCCGCTGGAACGGTGCGCCGTGACCTCAATATCCTCATCCCGGATTTCGATGGTATTGTCGTCATCGAGTTCCGGCATCACCTCGACCGAGGCAAACGACGTGTGCCGTCTGCCGGAACCGTCGAACGGCGAAATGCGGACAAGCCGGTGGACGCCGTGCTCGCTTTTCAGATAGCCGTAGGCGTTTTTGCCCTCGATCATGATCGTCGCGCTCTTGATGCCCGCTTCTTCGCCGTCGAGCCAGTCGAGCAGTTTCACGTTATAGCCGTGCTTTTCGGCGTAGCGGGTATACATGCGGTAGAGCATCTGTGCCCAGTCCTGCGCTTCCGTCCCGCCCGCGCCGGGGTGGAACGTCAAGATCGCGTTGTTATGATCGTATTCACCGGAGAGAAGCGTATCGAGACGCATGGTCTCCTCTTCCCGCTCGATCTTCCGAACCTCCCCCTGCACCTCTTCGATCACGCTTTCGTCGTTTTCCTCAATGCCCATTTCGGCGAGGGTGATCGCGTCCGACACGGTCGCGCAGAGTTTTTC
>JAGHUY010000216.1 GCA_018064545.1 Candidatus Apopatosoma intestinale
AGGCATTGCCCAAAAACATTTGGGACCTCTACGTGGCATTAGAAAAATGGCCGGACGGTCTTTCTCTGCCGGATTATTTTATACAAGAGTATAAAAAAGGAAAAGACCATGATTTTATGCAGACGGTATGGGGCTCTATCCTTTTAAAACAGGCGCGCGATACCGTTGCGCATTACCGTGCGGTATACGAAAAAGCCCTTGCGTTTATCGCTTCCCACGAAAAGTGTGAGAAATATGAGGAGTCGTTTACCGCCGCCTATCATTTTCTCTGTTCTTTTGACAGGAAAAGAGAAGACTATGCCTATTTTACCGGATTCTTTTCCGCCTATGCGCAGGTCGGACTGGGCAGTCAGCGTGCCAACCGCGACCCGGAAATGCTGTATTATCTGGATGAGCGCAAAAATCTGAAAGAAGACATGACCCGCCTTGCGTCTGTTTTTTCTTTTCGGGAAGCAGATATTCCCGCCGCCATGGAGAAGATGGCCTCGGTTTTGGGCGATCTGAAACGGTTCCTCCAACTGTTTGACAGCCGCTTTTCCGAGGAGAAACGCCGGCGTCATCTGATCACGTTTGCCGACATGGAGCGGATGGCTCTGACACTGCTCTGGGATCGCGAACATGACTCGCCGACGGAGATTGCTCTTGCCGTGCGGGACGGATTTGACGAAGTATTTGTGGATGAATATCAGGATACCAACGCGGTACAGGATAAGATTTTTTCTCTTGTTTCCCGCGAGAACAACCGGTTTGTCGTCGGCGATCTGAAACAGAGTATTTACGGATTCCGCGGTGCTTGTCCCGCGTTGTTTGAAAAGACGCTGGCTTCTTGCGCCCGGGTGGGGGAGCAGACCGACAATCCCCGTGTCAAAATCTTTCTTTCCGCGAATTTCCGCTCTCAAAGCCGTATTCTGGATTACGCCAACGAGGTTTTCCGCGTATTGTTGAACGTGGGAGACAGACCTCTGTACGGCAAAGATGAGGAACTGATCTGCGGAACGAAAGTGCAGGGAAACCCCGTGGACATTACGGTACTTCTTTCGGAAAAAGCGGAAGACGGAACCACACGTGAATCGGAATTTGTCGCTTCCCGGATCAGCGCCCTCTTAAAGACGAAAAAAGCAGACGGCTCTCCCGTTTGCTTTGGTGATATTGCCATCCTGCTCCGGGACAAGAAAGACTGTGCGGACAGTTTCATGCTCTCGCTGAAAAAACGGGGCATCCCCTGTGAGAGCGCGACAAAGGAACTGTTTGACACGCCGGAGGTTCTGCTGGCACTTTCTCTTTTCCACACGGTCGACAATCCTTCGCATGACATCCATCTGGCCGCCGTGCTGAAAAGCCCGCTGTACGGGGTAACGCTCGACGAACTGCTCTATATGCGTAAGCAGACGCCGGACGGTACTCTGTACGAAGCGTTATCCGCGTTTGTTTCCAAGACGGGATTTGCCAAAGGAAAACGGTTTTTGGAGGATCATCTGCGGTTTCGGGCACTGTCCTCCGTTCTCCCCTGCGACCGGCTGATATGGCGGCTGTACAGCGAAACCGGATTGCTCTGCCTTTCGTTTGACGAAGAAGGCAAGCCGAACGGGGCGGAGATCGCCCGAACCAATTTGATGCAACTGTATCGGTGGTCGATGAACTTTTCCGATAGCAGTGCGGGCGGATTGCACGCATTTCTTGCGTTTATCGATCAGACGATCGAGAACGGGACGAAACTGAAAGAAGTCCATACGTCTAGTATGAGCGACGCCGTTCAGATTCTGACGATCCATGAATCCAAGGGTTTGGAATTTCCCATCTGTTTTCTCTGTCAGAGTCAAAGAGCGTTTTCCCTCGCGGATGCCCGAAAACCGGTTTTGTTCGACGAAAAAGTCGGCGTTGCGATGAAACTTCTTTCCGAAAACGGACTGGTTCGCTGGCGCAGCCCCTTTGTCGATGCGGCGCTCTGCTCCGTCAAAGAACAGCAACGGGCCGAGGAGACACGACTGCTCTACGTGGCGCTGACCCGGGCGGAGGAGCAACTCTATATCACGGCAAGCCTCAAAGAATCCAAGGATAATCCCTTATCCGCCCGATTCGGGCCGGAGGGTATGGAAAAAAGGCAATTTGAAAAACGGGATTTCTCCTATCATTCTCTGTTCCGCTCAACCAATCATCTGCATATGCTGTTGGCGGCGTCTCCGGTATCCCCGTCATTTACGTTTTCTTTGGGCGAGAGCGAGACCATCACGGAATCGGCTCCGGAGACGGAGACTAAGCCCGATATATTACCGGTGGAAGCGAACTACGCTTTGGAGCGGCTGTCTTTCCATTATCCGTATGAGGCACTGGTCGGGATTCCGTCCAAACTGTCGGTCTCTCATCTGTATCCGGACGTGCTGGATGAACACGATGCGTCGCAGACGGAGAAAGTGCCGATCACCGGGATCAAGATTCCTAAATTCCTGCAAAGTGAGCCGGATGAAGAAATCACGGCGGCGGAACGCGGGACGGCGATGCACACGTTCATGCAGTTTTTTGATTTTGACTTTGTTGATCAAAACGGGGTGAAAGCGGAGATTGACCGCCTGATCTCCCTGGGCTTTTTGTTCCCGTCCGATCGGGATAAACTGAACATCCGGAAACTGAATCGGTTTTTTGCCGGCCGCACGGCGGACTGTATGCGGAGAGCCAAACGGCTGTACCGGGAAAAACGGTTCCTCGTCAATTTTCCGGCCGACCGTTTTACCGAGGAGGAAGAGCAGAAAAAGCAGTTCGCCGGGCAGAGTCTGCTCGTACAGGGTATCATGGACTGCGTTCTCTTTGACGAAAACGACGAATTGATCCTGATCGACTACAAGACGGATTATTTCGGAAAAGACGCCGATCCCGCCACTGTCCGGAAGACGCTTTGCGAGCGCCATTCCCACCAACTCGCCTATTACCGCTTTGCCTGCGAAAAACTCTATCATCAAAAAGTCGCCCACACATGGATTTATTCTTTTGCGCTCGATGACTGTGTGGAAGTGCCCCAATAAAGAAAGGAAGCGAAATCTGTGAAAACCCTCTCCCGTAAAATCCAAATCACCCTTTGCGTGCTGTTGCCCCTGCTCGGAACGGCTCTGTATCTGTTGGCTCTCGGCCTTGTGGACGGCCGCGTGGATGTCCGACTCGGCAATTTCCCAATCCTTCGGCCGCTCGAATTGCCGTCGCTTGTCGGTGTTCTTGTTTTCATGGCCGTCATCGTGGTATGGGCCGCCGTCGGTATGATCTTTGCGGGAAACCGCGTTGCTATCGGAAAATCCCTTTTGCTCGCCCATGCGATCCCCGCTGCGACAACGGTGATCTATTCGGTGTGCCACCTTCTGACGGCTCTGATCCTCGAAGGCGACGGGCTGACCGATTTCGGCAATCTGATCGGCTCTCTCGGCATGGGTCTGTTCAATCTGGTCGGCTCCTATCTGTTTCTTTTGATTCCGCTGAAAATATTTGAAATTTACGTGGATTTGGCGATCATGGTGGGGGTTTTTGTGATCGGTTACTCCATAAAAGCCGGAAAAGCGTCAAAAAAATAACGGCATCTCCCGCGGAAACCGTCGAAAATTCTGCACCTTTTCTCTCCGCTCCCATAGACTGTAACAGGTGGAATCAAGCGCCACTGATTGAGCCGCTATGCGGTAGAGGGAGGATTTTTATGAACTGTCTTTGCAATCTTTTTGATAACAACAATAACTGCCTTTGGATCATTATCCTGGCTCTCGTTCTTCTTTGTTGCTGCAACAATTAGTCGGTCGGCTAAAAAAGTCCAGAACGAAAAACGGAAAAGAAGATTGGGGATTGCAAAAGCAATCCCCTTTTTTCATAGGAAGGAACCCCAATGGGGTTCGTTTTATTATATCCGATTTTCTCTCGTCGCTATCGACCTCTCTCAGTAACCAAGTACAGCTTCGGAGCGAAATAGGAGAGTCTGAACATT
>JAGHUY010000002.1 GCA_018064545.1 Candidatus Apopatosoma intestinale
GCTTGCTCCTGCGGCTGAAGAAAAGCACCTTGCCGTTTGCTTCGCCGGCGCATTCGGCGGTAAAGGCGTTATCCGCGTTGACCACCAGCGTGCCGTAGGCGGATTGGTATCTGAATATATTTTTCTTTGCGCTGCCGTATTCCTCGTAGCTCTTATGAACGTCGAGGTGGTTGGGCGAGAGGTTCGTGATGACCGCGGTTTCGGGTGAGCGCACCATCGTTATGAGCTGGAAGGATGAAAGCTCGAGCACGACCTTGTCGTTTGCGGTCATTTCGCCGACGGAGGAAAGCAGAGGCGTTCCGATATTGCCGCCGAGGAAAACCCGGCGATCGGTGTTTTTCCGTTCTTCTTCCAAAAAACGGGCGATCAGTGTGGTGGTCGTGGTTTTGCCGTCGCTTCCCGTCACCGCATAGATCGGACAGGGACAAAGACGGCAGAACAGTCCGATTTCACTTTCTAAGACAGCCCCGCGCCCGACAGCATCGGCGATTTCCGGAACGTCCGGACGGATTCCGGGGGATTTCAGAAGCAGGTCTTCGTTCAGATCGTCGAGATAGCCATCTCCCGTCACCGTGCGAACCCCTTTGGCTTCCCACTCTTCTCTGCCCGGCAAATCCGTTTTCTGATCCCGCGCGGTCAGAATCGCCCCACAGGATAGCAGAAAATCCACCGTGGAAGCATTGCTGATTCCCATGCCGATCAGTGCCACGCGCTTTCCTTTTATATATGACCGAAAATCCGAAAGGGCTTGATTCATAGATTCTCCTTATCTCTGAAAAATACCGATATACTATATGCAGGATCAAAGCGTAAAGACATTGGAAAGCGCGGCAAAATCCGCAAGAGACAGGCGTTCCCCGCGCACGTCGGCGGAAAAGCCGCACGACACGATCGCGGAGGTGATCTCCTCTTTGGATTTGGGGGTACAGGTCGATAACGCGTTGACAAGCGTCTTGCGGCGGAAATCAAACGCGGCCCGGATCATGCGGAACATATTGTCTTTGTCCAGCACCGAAACGGGCGGCTTTTCGTGCGGCGTCATTTTGATGACCGTGGACGTCACTTTGGGAGGCGGAAAGAAACTGCCCGGCGAGACCGAAAAGCACTTTTCCACGGTGCAGGCGTACTGAACGGCCAGCGTGATCGCCCCGTATTCGGCCGTTCCGGGTGCGGCGCACAGACGGTCGGCCACCTCTTTTTGAATCATGACGGTAATGCTGTCAAAGAGCGATCCGTTTTCGAGCAAAAACAGAATCATCGGAGACGTTATATAGTAAGGAAGATTGGCGCAGACAGCGACACGGCCTCCGTCAAATTCCGACGCGACCAGTTCACGCAAATTTGTCTTCATAGCGTCTCCGAAAACGACCTTGACGTTATCAAAAGCGTGGAGCGTATCGGCAAGCACCGGTTCGAGTCCCGTGTCGATTTCCAGCGCGACCACTTTCCGATAGCGCGGGGCAAGCTGTTCCGTCAGCGTTCCGATGCCGGGTCCGATTTCAATGATGCCGATAGAGGAATCCCCGGGCGTGTCGGCGATCCTTGCCACAACGGACGGAACCACTAAAAAATTCTGTCCGAATTTTTTCTGCGGAGCGATGCCGTGACGCTCCATAATCATCCGTATTTCCGACAGATCCGTCAGTGCCATAGCGATTCCTTTCCACGCAAAAAAATAATCTGATATTATTTTACATTTTTACTTGACAAATTGCAAGTCCTATGCTAAAATAATCTAGCAATTTCGGTTCAGCACCCGCTAGTGTAGCACAGTCGGTAGTGCAGCTGATTCGTAATCAGCAGGTCGTGTGTTCGAGTCACATCACTAGCTCCATAAAGAAAATACTCCGGTTTTCCGGAGTTTCCTTTCGCAGGTGTAGCTCAATGGTAGAGCGCACGCTTCCCAAGCCTGAAACGCGGGTCCGATTCCCGTCACCTGCTCCAACCGAAATGCATTTGGAGGCGTAGCTCAGCTGGTTAGAGTATCTCCTTGACATGGAGGGGGTCGGTGGTTCGAGTCCACTCGTCTTCACCAAGCGATTGCCCTTGGGCAATCGCTTTTTTATTTTCATCTGCGAGGTAACGGTTATGAAATGGACGGCTAAACAATACGTGGATCTGATGTCCTATGCCGGTTCGGAACGCCCCATGTTTTCCGAACTCTTCGGCCCGATCGTAGGTCTTGCCGAAGAATGGCGGGCACAGGGCGCGACGGAGGGGCAGATCGCCATGCGCGATTTTGCCTTTGACTACGTTCCGTACTATGAACTCGGCAATCTCGGCCCGATCCATTGTCCGGAAGAAATAGTGTTGGAAGATACGCCGGATTATTATATCGCCATCGACCGTCTTGGTCGAAAAGTCAAAATGGCAAAAGCCACATCGACCATTCCCCTCCCGATGACGTATCCCGTCGAGACCATGGACGATTGGCAGAAGATCAAGCATATGTTCACCTACGACGCCTGCCGTCTGCCGGAATCGGAGATTGAAAAAGCCGCCAAACTGCAAAAAGAGGGCGTCCTCATCAAAAGTGAGATTCTCGGCGGCTTCGCTACCGTCCGCGAGTTGATGGGCGAGGAAAACGGCTGTGTCGCGTTCTACGACGATCCCGAGCTGATCGAGGACATTCTTGCCACCATTTCCGAAACGAATCA
>JAGHUY010000065.1 GCA_018064545.1 Candidatus Apopatosoma intestinale
CCGGCTCTTTCGCGCGGCGAAGTGCAGATCATCGGGGCGACGACGCTTACCGAGTATCGGAAATATATTGAAAAAGATGCCGCGCTCGAACGCCGCTTCCAGCCGATCATCGTGGAGGAACCGTCGCTTGACGAGACGAAAAAGATTTTGTCCGGCATCAAGAAGTATTACGAAACGTATCACAAAATCCGGATCCCCGATGCCATCATCGCCCGCGCTGTCGAACTGTCCGAACGGTATATCACCGACCGTTTTCTGCCGGATAAGGCCATTGATCTGCTGGATGAAGCGGCCTCGTACGTGGCCATGCATTCCCCGGTGATCGAACGCGTCGCCGAAGTGGAAAAGCGGATCGACGAAGCGGCAAAGGCCATTGCCACGCTGGAAGAAAAGAGCACGGCGGAGGCACAGAGCGGCAAGGCTACGGAGGAGACGTTGCAGGAGGGCTATGCACGCCTTGCCGAGATGAAAGCGAGCAAGGCCAAGGACGAAAAAGAATACGAATCGCTGAAAAGCGAACTTGCCACCGTGGAACTCACCGTGGAAAGTCTGGCCCGTGTGATCGAGATCTGGACGGGTGTTCCGGCCGGGTCGATCACCGCGAACGAATACGAGCGGCTCGCCGGCCTTTCCGATCGGCTGAAATCCCGCATCATCGGGCAGGATAAGGCCGTGGACGCCGTGGTTCGCGCCATCAAGCGTAACCGCGCCGGGGTATCGTATAAGCGCAAACCGGCCTCCTTTATTTTCGCTGGTCCTACCGGTGTGGGCAAGACGGAGCTGGTCAAGGTGCTGGCTGCCGATCTGTTCGATACGCCCGATTCGCTGATCCGGCTCGATATGTCCGAGTTTATGGAAAAGCATACGGTGTCGCGGCTCCTCGGGTCTCCTCCGGGCTACGTCGGCTATGACGATGCCGGTCAACTGCCCGAGAAGATCCGCCGGAAACCGTACGGCGGCGTGTTGGGTGATGAGATCGCATAAGCGCATCCGGACGTTCTCCATAGCCTTTTGCAGATTCTTGACGACGGCAAGGTGACCGACGCTCACGGGAAAGAAGTCAAATTCGATAGTTGCGTGATCGTCATGACGACCAACGCGGGTTCCTCCTCCGGCATGAATCCGGCCGGTTTCGGCATGAAAGCCGAGGAACTCTCCGAAAGCCGCACGGAAAAAGCCCTGTCGGAGTTTCTCCGTCCCGAGTTTCTCAACCGTGTCGATGAGAATATCACGTTCCGTGCGCTTAATGAATCCGACTTTGTCCGGATCGCCGGGATTATGCTGAGTGACACCAAGAAGACGCTTGCCGAGCGGGGCATCGATATGA
>JAGHUY010000020.1 GCA_018064545.1 Candidatus Apopatosoma intestinale
CATAGAACGCATAATCCCCGACAGAAGTAATCCCATCATTTAATACAATTTTAGTTATGTAACCGCAATTATGAAAAGCCGCTTTTGCAAGTCTTGTTGCAACTGTAAACGTTACTGAATTAATTTTCGATGGAGTATTGAACGTATAATAGTAATACGAAGAACCATAATTATCGCTATGATAATATCCATACCCCGGTGCAAAGCTACTACTGCTCGAACCATTATCAAATTCTGACGATGAACAAGAAGAAGAAGATCTCTTATATCCAAATATATACCCAAATTGACCTGCAATTCCGGTTGCCGTTCTGCTCTCACCGACAAATGGTAAGGTAACATTCGTTACATTATTACAGCCATAAAAAGCTTCACCGCCGATCGTCCATACGGAGCTTCTCACCAAAATCGAGGTGACGGAATCGCGGTAACCGTACCAAGGCGATTCTCCGTGCGAATAGGACGGAATAGAACCGCTGCCGGAAAATTCGAGCAGTCCGCTTTCATATACCGTCCATTTCACTTCCCCGATCGAACCGCTGTCGACCGGCGTCAAAGCCGACGTATCCACATGGTCGGCCGCCAAAGCATCGTACGCGTTGCGAAGGGATTTCAGCAAACCGGAATTTTTGACCTGATATTTCAACTCGTCGGTCAATTTACCGTACGCTTTTTCCGCCGCAACGATCTTGGCAAGCGAGTCGTCGCTATACGCGACCGTGCCGATGGCGTCGATCAGCGCCTCGACGTCCGCTACCCGCCCGTTGATTTTCACGACGGACGGCTTTTCGTCAAGATACGTGCCCTCTTCGGTAATAACGATCCCGACGGCAAGCATCGGCATAACCGATCCGATCAACATGGCCAGGCACAGGCACAGGCAAACGATTCTGACAAACGTTTTTTTCTTCATAAGTCTTCCTCCATGACAGAAAAAAGGAAAACACCGTATTGGGGCATTTATCCAAATAAAAAGAGTCTAATATTATTATACATTTTGCATAAAAAATGTCAATATGTTTAACCAAACTGTGCGTAATGTTCACAGTGTGTGCTGAGAATTCACTAACGACTCCCGGAAAATTATTAGAATTTTGCAAAAAGCAAAAGAAAAAGCACCCCAACGGATGCTTTTCATGATTATTGTGCCCGAAACCCAAACGGTCATTTAGTCTTTGCGGTAGCCAAAAAATCTCGGATCACGCTTGCGGGGACAGCGTAATTCATCGCCGCGGCACCCTCGTGTCCACCGGTGACGAGGCCGACGATCCGACCGTCCCGGTCAAGAACAGGGCCTCCGGAATATCCGGTGGTGACAGGCGCGGAAATCATCATGAGTTTTCTGCGACCTATCACGCGGACCGTATCGCTGACGATACCGTCCACTACGCAAAGACCCTCTCCCTTGCTGTTGCCGATCACACAGATGCTCTGTCCGTTGCTGACCTCCCGTTCCGACAGCGCAAGCGGCCGGATGCCTTCGGCGTTTTCGGAATACAGCAAGGCGAGGTCCAGCGCCCGGTCCGAACAGATCGGCCGGATCGGAAAATCCTCCCGGTTCTCTTTCCGGCTTGCCAAGACCGCATCACAGAAATTCTTGATGGGTTGTGACGAATCGGAAAACGGCATCACCACATGGGCGTTCGTCAGGATCAAGCCGTCGTTTGAGATCACAACGCCCGTCCCGTAGATTTCTTCATCATTCGAAATCACTTTAATTTCCAGAATACTGCCCACGGAGTTCTGATACACTTCTTCCGTTGTGCCGCCGTCCGGCAGTTTTTTCACAAACGAGACGCCGCAGCTCCCGCACGTATAATTGCCGTCCGCTCTGACGCGCAAATGGATGCTCCCGCAGATCGGGCAGGAAAGAAACGATTTCATATGCTATTCCTATGTCGGATGACCGGCCTTTCCACTTTTTTTCGTTCGATGATCAAGTGTTATCCCAAATTCGGCTTATGGTTTCCCCTCGGTACGAGAATAAGACATTCGTTTTGCCGCTTACTTCCGGATAGAAATAAACGACTCCATTTTTCCCCAAAGAGGCGCTTCCTACCAACCTGTTTTCCACTGTTACCGTGACGTTTTCCATATCGGAGATGGGAATGCCGTCATATTCCAACACCACGTAAAAATCTTCAAAACAGCCGAATCCGTAACTAATGGGGTCTTCAAATCCCGGCATAATAAGGCTCAGATGGACGGAATTGATCAGACCCGAAGCGTTATGACACACCCAAATATGGCAGACGGAATAATCGCGATACGAAATCGTCACCATAATTTCCACTTCTTTATACGGATGGAAATACAACCATCCGTCTTGTCCCGGCGTAACGGCTCCGGCGGTTTCGTCGGAAAGTGAGACGGACACGTTTTCCATATCGGTAATCGGTTTCCCGCCGTACTTCAAAAGCACCCCGAAATCTCTCCCATTGCCGAATCCGTTCTCGTCCGGGATATAATCGGTTCCATACATATACATTTCGAGTTTTTCGCCCGTCGTTTCGCCCGGAACGTCCGGGATATCCCGTGGGCGGAGGAGCCAGCCGACACAGACGAGGATCAGCGCGACGGCAACCGTTCCGAGAATAAGAGGCAACCGCGTCTTTTTCGTTTCCGGCGGAAGCAAAACCGGGGCGGGATCGTCAGCGCCGCGAATGCACAGCGATTCCACTGTGAAATCCTTGACGGCAACACCGATTTTGTTCAGTTCTTCATGATTTGCCAAGGCGTCGAAAAAACTTTTTTCAAACACCTCCGTGTGCGCGTCGGCTTCTTGCGGCGAGATGCGGCATTCTGCGACGTAGTCCCGGATTTTTTGCTCTCCGACGTCGCGGACGATACCCGCAACGGTTTCAAAAAGCCGATCTTCGTTTGCTTTTGCCTTTTTTATCGCACGGTCAAATAAGGACTCATCCGTGATTACCAAGCGATAAGAGCCGTTTGCTCCGATATAGAGTTTCTCATTCGATTTCCCATCCCCATCCGCGTGGATCCACGTGGGAATGTTGCCGAATCCGAAAAGAAAAGGAGACGAAATCCGCGCCTCAAACGCTCTCTTTTTCATTGAATCTGCTCTCTTTTCTTCTTGAATACCAAATTATACAGTTTATCCACCGCTTCTTCGGAAAGATCGTCTTGTGTGATGGCCAGGATCAGTTGTTGCTTTTTCTCACCGAACTCGGTGAGGTTGATCTTGATGACCTCGCTGGAATCCATCATGGCTTGTCTGAGTTTTTCCCTATCGGAATCAGAAAGCGGATATTGTTCGCAAAGAGATCGTTCCAGACCGATCGGAATATTCCGTTTTCCGTTCTCTATGGCGGAAAGATAAGACGGGGAAAGTCTCAGTTTTTCGGCCATATCTTTGGAATTGTCTCCGCTATTGATCCGTATGATCCTCAAAAGTTTTCCAAACTCCGTCAGCATACCGTTCTCCCTTCGATTCCTTTTTTCCTTATTCTACATAAAAATACACAAATTGTCAATACCCGTCACGATTATATGTAAATTCTATGCACATATTGTAAATGCATGCCGGACGGAAAACGGCACCCGCTACCGTGCGGATGCCGTCTGAAAGGTTTGATTCTATTCTCCCGGAATGAAAAACTGCATTTGCGTGTTCTCCGGCAGTTGGTTATAGATTTTATACCAGTACCAATGGTATGGCACATTATTATACGGAAGAATAAACTTAAATTCCATATTCTTCGCGTAAAACTGCGGCAGAATGGCCTCTTCGTCTCCCGCCGCTTTCCAATCCTCGATCTGTTCGACATTGGCCTCATACGTCGGGACGTTTTCCGCGTATCCGCAGACAAAGAACCACAGACGGTCAAAGCAGAACAGGGTCAGAACCAGCAAAAGAACGGCGGCGGCCGCCTTCGGATTTTCGCAGAGTAAAGTAAAAAGGAAAACGGCGGCCAAAACGCAAAGAATGAGGAACATAAATTTTCCGTAGTCCAGCAGGACGGCGGCGCAGAGTGCCATGGTGAGAAGCGGAAACATCTTTTTTTCGGAATATGCGACCGTATGCAAAATCGGAACGAACAGCAGAACGGCCGAGACCAGAATGATCCGTCCGCCGTATTCCGGGGAAGCCAGCATACAGATTTGCAGAATCCCGGCGATCAGCGGGAAAAAGGCGAGGTCGCCGTCCCCGTT
>JAGHUY010000207.1 GCA_018064545.1 Candidatus Apopatosoma intestinale
GGATCGAACGGAAGCGGGATGCCCCACTTGATCGTCGAACGCGATACGCAGAGGTCCTGCAATCCGGGCTTAATGAAGTTATTGATCATTTCCTTTTTCTGAGATTCGGAAATGAAGAACTCGGGATGCTCGTCGTAGTAGGCGAGCAGTCTGTCGGCATACTTGCTCATGCGGAACTTATACGCTTCCTCCGAGGACTTTTTCAGCGGGGCACCGCAGTCGGGACAGATGCCGTCGGGGGCCTGCGTTTCGGTGAAATACGATTCGCAGGGAACGCAGTACAGTCCTTCATAGGTCGTTTTGTAAATGTCGCCCTGCTCATAGAGTTTCGTAAAAATCTTCTGAACCGCGCGGACGTGCTTTTCGTCGGTCGTGCGGATGAAATAGTCATAACTCGTCCCCATGACGTCCCAGATGCGGCGAATCTCGCCGGCGACTTCATCGACGTATTCCTGCGGGGTCACGCCCTTGGCGGTGGCCTTATCCTCGATCTTCTGTCCGTGCTCGTCGGTGCCGGTCACAAAGTACACGTCGTAGCCGAGTGCGCGTTTATAGCGGGCGATGGCGTCGGCCACCACAGGATCGTACACGTTGCCGATGTGGGGCTTGGCCGAGGCGTAGGGCAGGGCGGTGGTGATATAAAACTTTCCTTTATTTTCCATGGTTTCATTCCCCTTTCTTTTCGGCGGCCTCGTAGACGAGTTTGCCGCCGCAGATGGTCTTTTGCACGTTCAGGTTTTCATCGCAGATCACGATGTCCGCCGCTTTGCCGACGGAGAGCGATCCGACCGTATCGTAGAGCCCCGCCATCTCCGCGGGAGCCTTGGTGGCGCAGAGGATCGCTTCTTCCAACGAGAGATCGGCGAATTTCATCAGATTTTTGATCGCCGTGGGAATGTCAAGGACGCTCCCCACGAGGATGCCGTCTTCGGTAAACGCGACGCCGTTTTTCAGCGTGAAAGGAAGACCGTTCAGATCATAGTCGCCGTTGGGAAGTCCGGCGGCCGGCAGAGAGTCGGTCACCAGCACAAAGCGGGAGCCGTAACGGAGTTTGGCGTTATAGGCGGCCGCGACGCTCCGGGGAGCGACGTGAATGCCGTCCACGATCATCTCCGCAAACGAGTTGGTGGACAGAGCCACGCCGACGGGGCCCGGATTCCGATGGAGCATGGCGGGCATGGCGTTGAACGTATGGGTAAACGAGATCGCGCCGTCCCGGACACCGTGTTCGGCGGAAGCGGTGTTACCGTTCGTATGACCGATGCCGACGGAGCCGCCCGCTTCAACGATCTTGCGGATCACACCGTCGTCATCTTCCTCGGGAGCGATCGTGAAATGGGCATGCAGAGGCGAGATTTTTTCGATCAGAAGCGAGATTTCGGTGAAACTCGGTTTGCGGATATACGTTTCCGTGTGGCAACCGCGCTTGGCCGCGCTGATATACGGCCCCTCTACGTGGATGCCCGCAAAACGGATCGCGGGCGCGGCCGACGTGATGGCCTCAATGGCGTTCGTGATCTGATCGAGCGGAGCCGTCATAACGGTCGGGTACATCGTGGTGACGCCGGTCTTGGCGTATTCCAGTGCCACGGCCTCGACGTCGGCTTTTCCGGCACACATGAAATCGAAGCCCATCCGTCCGTGGGTGTGCAGATCGAGAAAGCCCGGCAGAACGTAGCCGCCCTTGGCGTCAATCGTATGTACGGCGAGTCCGTCCTTTTCGATCTTGTCGTCGAAATACAGAATCCTTGCCTCAAAAATGCCGCGCTCGGTGTTGAAAACTTTGCCGTTTATGATGCGTGATTTCATGATTGCCTCCTGCTGATATGGAATATCTTGTATATTATACTGTGATTTTGATCCGATTGCAAGAAAAAATGCCGAGTTCGGGCTATTTTTTCATGACTTGGTTATAAATTTCGCTTTTCGCGGTGCCGCGGTCACGCGCGACGGCCTTGACGGCCTCGTTTTTGGTCATGCCGGTGTCAACGTAATACGCGACGTGCGCGGGAACGTCCCAGTCCGCCCAAAAGGCACTTTTCCGGCACTCCTCTTCGCTTGCCCCGGCGAGGATCAGCACAAATTCACCGCGGACGTCCCCGTTCTCATAGCGGGTGACTGCCTCGGAAAGGGTGGTGCGGACGACTTCCTCATTGAGTTTGGTCAGTTCCCGGCAGAGGGAGATTTTCCGGTCGCCGAGTGCCTCGTAAAGATCGCGCAGGGTGGCGAGCAATTTATGGGGTGCCTCATAGAGAATGGCGGTGCGCGTCTCGTTTTTCAGCATGGCAAGCGACGCTTTCCGTTCGGCCGAGGCGGTCGAGAGAAAGCCCTCAAAGACGAAACGGGAGGTCGGCAGTCCGGACAGAGCCAGTGCCGACACGGCGGCGCAGGGACCGGGAATGACCGAGACGGGAATCCCACGCTCGGCGCAGAGACGGACAATATCCTCCCCGGGGTCGCTGATAGCGGGCATACCCGCGTCGGTGACGAGCGCACAACTCTCCCCGGCGAGCAGGCGGGCGGCGATCTGCTCCCCGTGCTCTCTCTTATTGTGTTCAAAATAGCTCACCATCGGTTTTTTGATGCCGAACGCGGCGAGCAGTTTCCCGCTGTTGCGTGTATCCTCGGCGGCGACGAAATCGACTTCCGACAGCACTTTTTTAGCGCGGTCGGAGAGGTCGGAAAGATTGCCGATGGGCGTGCCGACGAGGTACAGCGTGCCTTTTTCGACCTTGTTCTTTTCAGGGCTTTCGATAGGATTCATGAAATTCTCCGTTCTCGTAAATGTCGTTCATATCCGGGGTATAGCCGGCGGGCGAGGTGTCCGCACGGCTCTGATAGATGATGAGGGGTCTTGTGAGAAACAGGCCGGGAGCCGCACCCTTTTTGGCCTCGGTCAGAACGAGGCAGGGAACGTGCTCCGCCGTCGGATAGACGAAAGTCATCCGTTTGGGTTCCAGACCGGAAGAGCGCAGGGAGCAGATAAGGTCGGTCAGCCGTTCGGGACGGAAGACGACGGTAAAGAGACCGCCGAGCCGGAGCATTCGGGCGGCTGTGCGGCAAAAATCGTCGATCGTGCCGCAGAGTTCGCTCCGGGCGATGCGCGTTTTCTCATCCTCGCTCTGCTTGCCGCTCCCGGCCGTCATGTACGGCGGATTGGCAAACACGGCGTCGTAGCGTCCGTTTTCCTCCGTCGGAAGAGACCGGATGTCGCAGGGAAGAATGCGGATGCGGTCGGAAAGCCCGTTTGTTTCGACGTTTTTCGCCGCGACCGCGGCCATCTCCTCCTGCACTTCCACGGCGTCGATATGGGCGCATTTGCCGGCGTTCGCGCAGAGCAGGGAGACGACGCCGCTCCCGGTGCCGAGTTCCATCGCGCGGGCGCGGGGCGTGCGGCGCAGATAGGCGTAGAGAAGATACGCGTCGGTCCCGAACGGAAGCGAGTCCGTCGGCTGACAGAGCGTCAGATCGTCATTGATCTTTTCCTGTTTTAGGTCCATGGTCATTCTCCCGGTTCTGTCGGAATACTTCAAAGGCGAGCACCGTGGCGGCGGAAGCGGCGGACAGCGCCTCCCGGAAATCTCTGCCGTAGGAGAGTTCCACGATGACGTCGGCCGTATGGAGAACGGGGGCGGTACTGCCTCTTCGTTCTCCGCCTACGATGAGCAGAAGCGGACGGCGCAGATCGGCGTCGTAGACGCTCTTGCTACGCGGATTTTTATCAGCGGCGGCCACGGTATAGCCGTGTGCGCGAAAAGAAGCGGCGGTGGAGGCAAAGTCGTCGGAAATAAACAGGGGACAGCGTTCGGACGCTCCGGCCGAGGCACGTGCCACAACGCCGGAAGCCCCCGTCCAGTTGCGGCGTTCCAGAATCACGCCGGAGACGCCCGCCGCCCACAGGGAGCGGAGGCAATAGCCGAAATTATAGGGGTCTTCGATGCCTTCGAGCATGACGAAAAAGCCGTTTTCCGGGATGGACTCCTCGGAAAAAACGGGCAGGGTACGGGGCGTGCAGAACGCGAGGATGCCGCCGTGCGTCGAGCCGATGGCGTTCTTTTTGATCTCCTCGGTCGGCCACTCCTCCACGGGGAAGTCGTAGAGATAGCTCATGGCGCGCAGATAGGAGAGTTCTTTTGCCTTGGCACGTGCCCTCGCGCGGTCGTAGACGACACGCTCGATGCGCCGGTCGTTTTCGCCGCTTTCCATGGCGGAGAGCACCGCGCGGATGGAGATCATCCCCTCCATGACGTCGGAGGTAGCGAATTTGTCGGATTCTTTTACGGTCATAAAGGTTTCCTTTTTCTTAGCACCTCTGAAATTCCCGGCATTCATTTTCCTGAACACATCGTACTTTCGGAGGTTGCCTTATTTTTGTACTGTCGTTTGTTTCCCTTTGGCCCGGGTGAGCATCAGCGCGAATTCTTCCCTTGTCAGTTCTCCGCGCGGACGGAGCGTCCCGTCGGGATAGCCGACCAGAAGATCACAGGCGACGGCCTTTTCGACGGCGGCGGAAAAGATGCCGTCCGTCTCGGCAAAATCGGAGAAAAGAGCGGTTTTACTGGTGGAAGCGCTCCCCTCCGAAAGCGAGGCGAGCAGATACGCCGCCTCCTGTCTCGTGATGGACTCACGGGGGGAATACGCTAAGCCGTTTTCAGTCTGGTACAGCGGAACGAGGCCGAGAAAAACGGCGGCTTTCACATAGGAAAGGTCGGCACCGGGGACGTCGGCTTCATCCACCATCGGCAGAACGGCCGTGCGGTACGGTTCGGGGTCGATGCCGAGAAAGCGGATCAGCGCACGGGCAAAAGCGGCGCGGGACACGGTCTCTTCGGGAAAGAAATACAGCCGTTCTCCGTCGGACGCGCATTCCAGTACGCCGCTTTCGCACAGGGCGAGAATCTCATTTCTCGCAAAACTCTGTTCCACGTCGCACGGCGGGATGAACACCGGCTTTTCGGGTTCTCTGCCGACGGCAAAAACCCCCAACAGAACGGTCAGAAGAAAGCCGAAGAAAACGGCGATAAAGACGGAAAACGTTTTTTTCATCATGCGAAACCTCGTTTCATGGTTTGTTTGCTTTGACTATACCACGAAGCGAGTGCGAAAACGCACGGACGGTGTCGGAAGTGTCGGAGAAACGGTTATCTTTTTTTCTGTTGCACCGCCCATGCGGACGAGCATTTGCGGGAAACGGTCGAAAGGACGGAGAGAACCCGGTTCCGTTCTTCGGCCGTCAGTTTTCTTCCGTGGGAAGAAAGGGTCTGCAAGGCGTCCACGGCCCCGGCCATGGTATAGACGTCATCGCGCTTTCTCGCAAACGAGACGTGGGGGGAGGTGAACACGACCAGTCCGTGGATCGGGATCGAGACCGCTTTACCCAGCACATTCCGGACGGCGAGGATATGGTGTTCATTCTGCATGAAAGGGCTGGCGAAATCGACTTCTCTCGGCTCCCCGGATCGGGTGACGGTGCTCTGATGCCAGATGCGGTCGTCGCGGTTTTCGATTTGACCGGAGAGGTCTTTCAGTTCCACAACGACGAGGCCGGTCGGCAAAAGAACGACGGCGTCAAGCCGGGTATAACGTCTCCCGACGGAGGTGTTCACCGGGAGAACCACGTGAGAAAGGACGTTCTTCATGCCGAAATAGGAGCAGAAAAGAGCGGTGGCCGCTTCTTCCGACCCGGCTTTGGAGGCGAGGATCTTCTGTCTTGTCAGTTGAGAACTGACGGCGAGTGCCAGTTTGAGCAGGCCGAACGCCGCGGCGACGAAGATCGCCGCCATCAGAAAAGGCACCAGCTTTTCCAAACCAAAATCCTCCTCACTATAACTTTATATAATAGTGTACCATATTTTTTTCCTTATATCAAGCCCTTTTTGCGGGCGGCTGAACTGACTTTTTGCGGGCGGCTGAACTGACTTTTTGCGGGTATCCGAATTGACTTTTCCGACCGCGTGTGATACAATCTTTTCGTGAGGTGACAGATATGATCGAATTTCTCTCCCGGCTTTTGATCCGGGATGCCGCGAACGTCAAAGACGCGCGGGTGCGGGAATCCTATGGGATTCTCTGTGGGATCGCCGGGATATTTTTCAATCTTCTGCTGTTCGCCGGAAAACTGACCGTCGGGCTTCTGTCCGGCTCAATTTCCATCGTGGCGGACGCGTTCAATAACGTAAGCGACGCGGGCTCGTCGTGCATCACGCTGGTCGGCTTCCGGCTTGCCGGGCAGAAACCCGATCCCGATCATCCGTTCGGCCACGGACGGATCGAATATCTGTCGGGGCTGATCGTCTCGATGCTGATCGTCCTGATGGGCTTTGAACTCGGCAAATCCTCGGTGGAGCGTATCTTCTCGCCGGAGAAGACCGTGTTCAGTCTGACGACGGTCATCATCCTCGGCGTTTCGGTGCTCGTCAAACTGTATATGGCGTTCTACAACCGCCGGATCGGGAAAAAGATCGGGTCGGCCGCCATGATGGCGACCGCGACCGACAGCGTAAGCGACAGTATAGCGACTTCCGTCGTCCTCCTCTGCACCCTGATCGCCCGGTTTACGTCGCTGGAACTCGACGCTTACTGCGGTCTTGCGGTCTCCGTCATCATTCTGATCGCGGGGATCCGTTCGGCCATGGATACGGTCAATCCTCTGCTCGGACAGCCGCCCGAGGAGGAGTTTGTCCGGGAGATCGAAACGATCGTCCGCGCCGATCCTTCCGTGGTCGGCATCCACGATCTGGTCGTTCATGATTACGGACCCGGCCGCCGGATGATCTCACTCCATGCCGAGGTGCCGGCCGACGGGGATATTCTGGAACTCCACGACGCGATCGATAATATCGAAAACCGGCTGAAAAGGGAACTATCCTGCGAGGCCGTGATCCACATGGACCCGGTATCGACGGGGGAAAATATCGCCGAAGCGAAACGGGCGGTGCTCGACCGGGTGCGGGAGAGCGACGAACGGATCACCATTCACGACTTCCGCATGGGGGAGGGGCCGACACATACCAACGTGATCTTTGACGCGGTCGCGCCGTTCACCGTTCCGCTGTCCGACACGGAGGCGGCGGAACGAATCCGGGCGAAAGTAAAAGAGGAAAATCCGAATTGGTTTGCGGTCGTTCAAATTGATAAGAGTTATGTAAAATAGGAAAAGAGCCACGCGCCGCGTGGCTCTTTTCTTATTTGATTTCATCGAGTGTCAAATCAAAGGACGGCAGAATATGGACAAGGAAATAGTCAAGCTCCTCGCAATGGAGGGAGGTCAGCTTTTCATACGTCTTTTTTTCGGCGGCGGCGAAATCGCGGTTGCCGCTCCGCGTTTCTTC
>JAGHUY010000236.1 GCA_018064545.1 Candidatus Apopatosoma intestinale
GACCGGTGATGAGCATAAAACGTTTCCCCGCCGCGTCCATATCGGTATCGTTGGGAATAAAAAGCATATCGGTCGACTGCTCGACGACGGGATGACGGCCGTCGGTGATCGAAATCACGTCGCTGTAATCGACTTCGGGACGGACGTATCCGCCGCGCACGGCGGCCTCGGCAAGCGAGCAGTAGACGTCCAGTTTGGAGAGCAAAAATGCCGTTTTCTGAATCCGATGGACGTTTTCCGCCAGTTTCATACGAATATCGGTAAAGAGTTGATATTCCAGCGCCGTATCGCGATCGCCCGCGCCGAGAATCTGCGCTTCCATATCTTTCAGTTCCTCGGTGATATAGCGTTCGCCGTTCGCGAGCGTCTGCTTGCGGATATACCGCTCCGGGACCTGATTCATAAACGATTTGGAGACTTCGATATAATAGCCGAACACCCGGTTATAGCCGATTTTCAGCGTGCGGATACCGGTCTGTTCCCGTTCGGTCTCTTCGATCTTGTCGATCAGCGATTTGCTGCTCGTCATTACGGAACGCAGATAATCCACGTCCGCGTGATAGCCGTCGCGGATGATACCCCCCTCACGGACGGAAAACGGCGGATCGTCGACAATGGACGCTTCGACAAGCGAACGGAGATCGGCAAGATCGTCCAGTTCCGCGGCAATGGCGGGCAGTTCGCCCATCACAAAGGAGGAGAGAACGGCTTTGATCGGCGGGATACGGGACAGCGTCTCCGACACGGCGCGCAAGTCGCGCGCATTGGCGCTCCCGTACACGATGCGGGTGATCAGCCGTTCCAGATCGAGCACACCGGCGAGGGCCTCCATGATCTCCCCACGGTCGGCCGTTCGGTTATAGAGTTCCTCCACGGAGGAGAGACGTTTTTCAATGAAATAGGGATTTTTTAACGGGAAATCGATCCATTTTTTGAGCAGTCTCGCGCCCGCCGCCGTCTTGGTCTTATCCAACACCCACAGAAGCGTCCCTTTGCGTTCGGCGCGGCGCATCGTCTCGGTCAGTTCCAGATTCCGGCGCGTATTCATGTCGAGTTCCATGTACTGCCCGTCATGGTAATAGTTGATCGTACCGAGACCCGCCAGATCGTTTTTCTGCATTTCCGCCACATAGGAGAGAAGCGCACCGACAGCCGGAACGGCGGGATTGGACTCCGAAAAATCCTCCGGAACGGAAGAAAACTTTTCGCGAATGACACACAGAGCCGTCGCGGGATCAAAGCGAGTTTTCTGGCACTCGTTGATCGTGCAGTTCAGCCGTTCTTTCAAAAACAAAGAAACTTCGGGAAGTTCCGAGGCACTCCCGTATAGCACAACCTCGCGTGGGGCATAGGAGCCGAGTTCCGAGAGCAGACGGTTCTCCCGATTCTCACCCTCAAACCACGTAGCGGCCACGGAGCCGGTCGAAATATCGGCAAAACTGACGCCGATCGCACCGTCGCTCTGATAAATGGCGGCGATATAATTGTTTTTCTTTTCGTCGAGAAGAGCGGATTCGGTTAAGGTACCGGGCGTGATCATCCGGATGACCTCGCGTTTGACAAGACCCTTGGCGAGCGCCGGGTCTTCCATCTGCTCGCAGATGGCGACCTTGTAGCCACGGCCGACCAGTTTTCCGATATAGCCGTCCACGGCATGGAACGGCACACCGCACATCGGGGCCCGCTCCTCCTCCGCCCAATCGCGGCCGGTCAGAACCAGATCGAGTTCTCTTGACGCGGTCTTGGCGTCGTCAAAAAACATCTCGTAGAAATCGCCGATCCGGTACATGAGGATATACTCTTTGTACTGATTTTTGACTTCCAGATACTGTTCGATCATCGGTGTCATGAAAATAACCTCGTCTTTCTTAATCTACAATCTCGCCGTACAGGGCAAAGGCGGCGCCCTCGGTGATCTTTACCTTGACAAACGTGCCTTTCCGGGCAATATCCCCGTCAAAAAGCACGATCTTATTTCCCTCCGTGCGGCCGGTCAGTTTGCTTGGATTATTCTTGCTCTCGCCCTCGCAGAGAACGCGGAGCACTTTGCCGACCTCTTTTTTTGACTTTTCTTCGGCGATCTTCTCCTGCAAAGCGAGCAGGCGCGTCATCCGCTCGGCCTTGACCGATTCCGGAATCTGATTTTCCATCCGGGCGGCCGGCGTTCCCTCTCTTTTGGAATATAAGAACGAGAAAAGCATGTCGTATTTCATTTCGGACAGCATCGAAAGCGTATCGGCAAAGTCCTCCTCCGTCTCCCCCGGGAAACCGATGATAATGTCGGTGGTCAGCGAAATATCCGGCATTTTCTCCCGCATATAGGAAACGAGTTCCCGATAGGTGTCAGTGTCATAATGCCGATTCATTTCGCCAAGCAGACGGTCACTTCCCGACTGCAATGGGAGATGAAAATGCTTTGCCACTTTCGGATTCCGCGCCATGGTGTCGATGAGTTTCCGGGAGGCATCCTTCGGATGGCTCGTCATAAAGCGGACGATAAAGTCGCCGGGGATCGCACAGATGCGGTCGAGCAGATCGGCAAAATCACATTCGTCCCCGAATTCTTTTCCGTAGGAGTTGACGTTCTGACCAAGGAGCGTGATCTCCCGATAACCGTCGCGAACCAGTTCATTTACCTCGGAAAGGATGTCCTCGGGACGGCGACTGCGCTCCCTGCCGCGGACGTAGGGAACGATGCAATAGGTACAGAAGTTATTGCACCCGTACATGATGCTGACCCACGCGCGGAAACTACTCTCCCGATGGACGGGCACGCCCTCACAGACGACAGCTTCCCCGACGTTGGGATAAAATCCGCGACCGCCGACCATAGCGGCATAGAGCATTTCCGGCAAACGCCAGAGGTGTTCGGTACCGAAGACGAAATCCACATAGGGATAACTGTGCTTGATCGTCTCGCTCCGGACGACCTGCGAGACCATGCAACCGCAGATGCCGATGATCAGATCCGGATTTTTCTCTTTCAGATGCTTATACCCGCCGGTGATGGAGAGCGCCCGGAGTTCGGCGTGTTCGCGGACGGCACAGGTATTGACGAGGATGACGTCGGCCTCTTTTTCCGAGGAGACCATCGTGTAGCCCATGGCGACCAGTTCGCCGGCCAGCCGTTCACTGTCGGCCTCATTCTGCTGACAGCCGTAGGTCACCACGCACGCTTTTTGCTCTTTCCCGGCGATGCGCTCGGCCACCTGACGGGCAAAGACCCGCTGGGCTTCCCGTTCCTCTTCCGTAATCACGCGTTTTTTCGTTTCCATAGTCCCTCCGAGGGTATAAAATGACAGAATAATACATGATATATTATAAATCATACACGGCGGAAAATCAAGAGTCCGTTCGGACTTTTTCGGAAGAAAGTCTCCTCGATCGAGATAAAAATGCGCAGAACCGGCGAACCCCCAAACCGCGCGAGCGCGATTCGGGGAACCCCCGGGCCGGCGTTCTTCGCCCCGAAGTTGTACGCAGGGGCGGCGGGAGCAAGAGCCCCCGCCCTACGAGCGAGCGGGCGAAAACGTCAAGAGAAAAAGCAATATAATAAAACGGGAAGCCCGCAGGGCTTCTTCCCTATTCCCTTTCTTCACGGACACAGAAAAATTCCCCTCTCTCGCAAAATGGAAAGAGGGGAATCATTCTTATAAACACTTTTTGCTTTTTCGGTCTGCACTTTTTTAGCCGACCGACTTTATCGGATGTCTACTGTCACCTTTTTGTCACAGTTGGTCGCCGCCACTTTCATAAGCTGGCGGATGGCCTTGGCGATTCTTCCCTGACGGCCGATGACTTTGCCCATATCGTCAGGCGCAACGGAAAGTTCCAGAACTACCGTTCCGTTATCGGTTACTTTTTCCGTCACCTTGACAGAATCGGGATCATCTACGATCGCGCGTGCCAGATCGGCAAGCGTCTCACTGAGATTCACCATGGAAAACTCCGATTAGTCGGTGATGCCGGCTTTTTTCAGAACACTCTTGACGGTTTCCGTGGGAAGAGCGCCTTTGGCAAGCCATGCTTTTGCTTTTTCAGCGTCGATTTTAACGTCGGCCGGATTCGTCAGAGGGTTATAGTAACCGATTTCCTCGATGAATCTGCCATCGCGGGGATCGCGGGAATCCGCCACGACAACGCGGTAAAAGGGAGCTTTCTTTGCACCCATTCTTCTGAGTCTGATTTTGACTGACATGATGTTTTGTCCTCCGAATTGAAAATTTTGTTTTTTTATAAAAATCCAGGCGGCGCAAGCACCGCGTGATTATTATACAGTTGTATTAAAATCTTGGGAACCCTCTGCCGAACGGCATTTTCTGCTTTCCGCCGCCGGTCAGTTGCTTCATCATCTTTTTCATCTGATCGTACTGTTTGAGCAGACGGTTGACCTCCTCGACGGTCGTGCCGCTTCCGGCGGCCACGCGCCGTTTCCGGGATGCCGCGAGGATTTCGGGTTTCTCCCGCTCCTCCGGCGTCATGGAGAGAATGATGGCCTCCGTGCGATCCAAGGCTTTCTCATCGATCTTGGCGTCTTTGAGTGCGCCCATGTTCATGCCCGGCATCATACCGAGAAGCGAATCCATACCGCCCATGTTCCGGATTTGTCCGAGCTGGTCAAGGTAATCCGTCAGCGTAAAGCGGGATTTCCGCATTTTTTCTTCCAGTTCGGCGGCTTTCTTCTCATCAAAGGTCTTTTCCGCCTTTTCGATCAGAGAAAGCACGTCGCCCATCCCGAGAATGCGGGAGGCCATGCGATCCGGGTGGAACACTTCGATCTCATCCAGTTTTTCTCCGACACCGACGAATTTGATCGGCTTTCCGGTCACGTAGCGGATCGAGAGAGCGGCGCCGCCACGGGTATCGCCGTCCAGTTTCGTCAGAACCACGCCGGTGATGTCAAGGAGTTCGTCAAAGGACTTTGCCACGCTCACCGCGTCCTGACCTGTCATGGCGTCCACCGTGAGCAAAATCTCATCGGGTTTTACGCTCTTCTTGATGTCTGCGAGTTCGCCCATCATCTCTTCGTCGATGTGGAGACGGCCGGCCGTATCGATAAATACCGTGTCATAGCCTTTCTTTTGGGCATAATCGACGGCGTTTTTGGCGATCTTGACGGGAGAAACTTTGTCTCCCTCATCATAGACCGGAATCCCGAGTTTATCGCCCACGACGTGGAGTTGCGCGATGGCCGCGGGACGGTACACGTCACAGGCAACGAGAAGCGGATTCTTGCCCTGTTTCTGAACCATCCCCGCCAGTTTTCCGCTGTGCGTGGTTTTACCGGCGCCCTGCAACCCGACCATCATGATGACCGTGGGCGGTTTGGAAGCGACCTGCAATTTCGATTCCGTAGACCCCATCAAGGCGGTCAACTCTTCATTGACGATCTTGACGATCTGCTGAGAGGGAACAAGGCTTTCGAGAACCTCGGCACCGACGGCGCGTTCCGTCGTCCGGTTCACGAAATCCTTGACCACTTTGAAGTTGACGTCGGCTTCGAGAAGTGCCATCTTGATGGCACGCATTCCCTCACGGACGTCCGCTTCGGAAAGTTTCCCTTTATTCCGAAATTTCTTGAAGGCTTCCGCCAGTTTATCCTGTAACCCCTGAAACATAGTTTCTCCTTGCTACGCCTAACACTTCATATCGGCAAGAATCGCCCGGATTTTCTCCGCCTGCTCTCCTGCCGAGGGAATTTCATTTTGTAAAGCCGTCAGAGCCTTGACCGCTTCTCTTCTCTGCTCATCCAAAACCGTCATTTTCGCGACAAAGCCGAGAATCTCTTCATAATGAAGAAGTGCTCTTTTTGCTTTGGCGATCCGATCGCGGACACCCTGTCTGGTAATGCCCGTGGACTCGGCAATCTCCGCGAGCGAAAAGTCATCACAGTAGTAAAACTCAAAGACTTCACGCTGAGCTTCTGGAAGCAGATCGCCGTAGGTATCAAACAGCACGTTCAGTTGTAAATCCTTTTCAAACATACGGCTCTCCCACGGTGTAAAGCAAATTACTTTACATAGTATATCGGATGGCGGCCGTCTTGTCAAGGGGAAAACAGAATAATTTTCAAAAGATTGCGGAAAAACGTCCGTTTTTTTCTCATTTCTTGACAAGGGGAGCCTCCCGCTTTATAATAAAAAAAGAAAGAGAGGGTGAAACAGCGTGAAAATCGGAGTCGATATCGGGGGAACCAAATGTGCCGTCGTCTTCGGAGACGAGCACGGTATCACGGAAAAAAGACGGTGGGAAACGACGACGTGCGAAGAGACCGTCGGACGTATCGCAGAGGAAATCCGTTCTTTTGCCGGCCGTTTTGACGCCATTGGCATCAGTTGCGGCGGCCCGCTGGACGCGGAACGCGGCGTGATCCTCTCCCCACCGAATCTGCCCGGATGGGACAACGTCCCGATCAAAGAGAACCTGAAAAAAGAGTTTTCCGTTCCCGTTTCTCTTTGCAACGACGCCGACGCCTGTGCGATGGCCGAATGGCAGTACGGGGCGGGCAAAGGCACACAAAACATGGTTTTTCTCACGTTCGGCACCGGCATGGGTGCCGGACTGATCCTTGACGGCAGGCCGTATCACGGCGCCTGTGGAAACGCCGGGGAGGTCGGCCATATCCGGATGGAGAAAGACG
>JAGHUY010000102.1 GCA_018064545.1 Candidatus Apopatosoma intestinale
GCACAGCTTCTTCATCGGAAACCGTCTCGTACCGGACGCGGCCGGCGTCTTTTAAGAACGCGTGTTCCGGACCCGTGGCGGGATAGTCAAGGCCGGATGCCACGGAATAGACGGGCTGAGGGTCGCCGTGCTCATCTTGCAACACGTAACTTTCAAACCCGTGCAGGACGCCGCGTTTTCCGTAGGTCATGGAGGCGGCGTGGTCGCCGACACCGGCTCCTCGGCCGAGCGGTTCGACACCGATGATCTCCACGGGATCGGCGAGGAACGGAACGAACATCCCGATGGAGTTGGAGCCGCCGCCGACGCAGGCGCAGACGGCGTCCGGGAAAATGCCCGTCATGTCAAGAAACTGTTCGCGTGCCTCGATGCCGACGACCGACTGAAAGTCGCGTACCATCAGCGGGAACGGATGCGGTCCGACGACGGAACCGATGCAGTAAATGGCATCCTTATACTCGCGCATATAGGCGTCAAACGCCGCGTCAACGGCCTCTTTCAGCGTCTTGTTCCCGGCGGTGACGGGAATCACGCGTGCCCCGAGTAATTTCATACGGGAGACATTTGGTGCCTGCTTTTTGATGTCAACTTCGCCCATATAAATGTCACATTCCAGCCCGAAATAGGCGGCGGCGGTGGCGAGCGCCACGCCGTGGGAGCCGGCTCCGGTCTCGGCGATGATTTTTTTCTTGCCCATGAATTTGGCGAGCAGTCCCTCCCCCATGCAATGGTTGAGTTTGTGCGCTCCCGTGTGATTTAAGTCCTCCCGTTTCAGATAGATCTGCGTGGAGCCGAGGAGGCCCGAGAGTTTCTCGCAGTGATAGACGGGGGTGGGACGTCCCTGAAATTCCTTGCGGATGCGGCGCAGTTCCGAGATGAACTGGGCGCTGTGGCAAATCTGCTGATAGGCCGCCGTGATCTCCCGGAACGCGGGGATCAATTCGTCGGGCAGATACGCACCGCCGTAGGGGCCGAAACGCCCCTCTTTATTCGGGTATTCTTTCTGATAGTTGTCAAATTCTGCGTACTTGTTCATGATCATCCTCCTGAAAAATAAAAAAGTCCCGTCCTTTTTCCAAGGACGGGATCAAACCCGCGGTACCACCAAGGTTGAAGTCAAAAGACTTCCGCTTTTTTCGTATGCGAACACATACGGCGTTTGGGATAACGGGAACGCACCCCGTCGATTGCTACTGACCGTTTTCCGGCTTTCGTTCGCCCTCGGAAGTCCATTCGCGAAAAACCCGTCTGCCGCGATCCCAGCACCCGCGACTCTCTGCGAGACGTTTCTTTTCCGTTACTCTTCTTCCTCGTCGGTTTGATTTGCCTGCATTGTATCACGAATGAACGGATTTGTCAAGGAAAAAATCAGGATTCTTCCGAGACAGTTTTTTCCTCCATAGGAGGAAGCGGCCGGTAAGCACGAAGAAAACGGCCGCGAAAGAAGTGGATGGCGCAGAGAATCCCCCGCGCGACGAGGTCCATGACCATGCCGTACCACGCGCCGGCAAGACCGAAGCGCGGCACCAGAAAATAGGCGGCGACGATGCGGATGCCCCACATACAGACGATGCCGAGGATCATCCCGAACCGCGTGTCGTCCGCGCCGCGGAATACGCCGGTCAGCACGATGGAAGCGGCAAAGAACGGCTCGGAAGCCGCGACGATGCGGAGCATCCTGCCGCCGAGTGTGATGACGTCCGCGTCTTCGATGAACAGAGAGATCAGACGGTCGGAGAACACGAATAAGAGCGTTCCGGTGACAAACATACTGCAAACGCCGAGTATGAGTGTCAGTTTTCCGAACTTTTTGGCAAGATCGGGGCGGTTTGCCCCCATGGACTGTCCGACGAGAGCACCGGCCGCCTCGGCAAAGCCGTCGGCCGGCAGATAGGAGATGCCCTCGGCCGTGATGGCGAGGGAGTTTGCCGACAGGGCGACGTTGCTGTGCAGAGAGGAAATCATGCCCGTGATGGCGATCTGACCGCCGGAAATACAGGCGCGCTGTAAAAAGACGGGAAGCCCCAGACGGGCGGCGGCGAGCAGAATATCACGGCGAAACCGGAATTTGGTATCTTTTCCCGGACGGAGAGGCGAACGGCGGAACATGACGCGCGAAAAGAGTGCGACTCCTGCCGTCATCTGCGAGAGCGCGGTGGCGATGGCCGCCCCGATCACGCCAAGCCCGGCTCCGACGACGGTGTACTCGCTTCCGAACAGCGTGACCGTGTGTGTCGGATAAATCAGACAGTAGTTTAAGACGACGTTGACGAGATTGGCGAGGATATTGCAGATCATCGGGGTCTTCATGTCGCCCGTGTTGCGGAGAACCGCCGAAAAGAGGGAGACGGAAAGGCCGAACGGCATGGCAAAGCCGAGAATACGCATATACCAGCCGGCGGGCACGATGATGTCCTCGGTGGCGTTCATCCAGACCGGCACGCCGAACGACAGGCCAAGCATGACGAGCGCAAAAAAGCACCCGACGACGGGAATGCAGAGGACAGCCTGTGCGATCACGTCACGGGCTCCGGCGGCGTCGTTAGCACCACAGCGGTGCGCCACCTGAACGGCAAGGCCGATGGCGACGGCGGAAAGCGCGCCGTTGATGAACCAGATCGTGGAAGAACAGACACCGATCGCGGCGGTGGAGACAAGTCCTTGCACGTCGCGCCCGACCATGGCCGTGTCCACGTAAGTCATCAGCGTGAGAACGAGTTGCTCGATGATGGCGGGCAACGCCAGTTTCATCACCGTGCCGAGCGGCGTCTTGCCGATCGAGAGAGAATGGATGGGTTCGCTTGTCATACGGCCTCTTCCTTTCTGAAAAATATATCTGTATCATACTCTTTTTTCACAGAAAGGTCAAGGGCTCCGTCGAAAAGAGCCGGAAAAAGCCGCCCGACGGGCGGCTTTTGGCTTGCTTTATTTCTTTGGGGGCAGGAAGACGGGCTGAATCTGGCGACCGGCGAACGCGGACACCATCGTGTCTTTGAGCCGCGAGAAGTCGCAGACGAGCGAACTGGGTTTTCCCTCCGGGTCATCCTGCGTCATCGGGACGAAATACACGCCCTTGCGGGAGAGCAGGGTGCCGATGTTTTTCAGATTGGCCGACAGGGCGTCGTTGGTGGCGAGCGCGATGACCAGCGGTCGGCCGGAACGCAGATGGGCTTTGGCCGCCATCGTGACGGGACTGTCCGTAATGCCGGCGGCGAGTTTGGCAAGCGTATTGCCCGTGCAGGGAGCGATGACCATCATATCGAGAACGGTCACCGGGCCGAGTGGCTCTGCCTCAACGATCGAATGGATGATCTCTTTTCCGCAGATGTCCGTAACGGCTTTCCGCACGGATTCGGCGGTGGCAAAGCGGGTGTCTGTCGAATAGACGCTGTCGTTCATGACAGGCAGAATCTCATTGCCCTCTTCGGCGAGAGAGCGCATGGCGGCAATCGATTTTCCGATCGTACAGAACGAGCCGCAAAAACAGTATCCGATCATGGAATCCTCCTTAGCCTAACAGGAGTCATCCGAACCCGGTTTATGGGGGCGGATTCTCCGTTATGCTTTGTTTCATTACTCGTGAATATACAATTCTTTTTTCTCCTCCAAAACGGCAAGGATGGTTTTGGCGAGGTCTTTTCCCGCGGTGAGCGGGGCGTTTTTGCCCGGCAGGCCGAGCGCGTGGATGGCGTGAAGCCCAAGGGTACGCGCTTCCTCAAAATCAACGCCGCCGGGCGCGGATGCCAAATCTAAAATCAGCGTATCGCGGCGCACCGATGGGAGCAGGGAAGCGGGTAAGACCTGTTCGGGTACGGTATTGACGATCACGTCAAAGCGGGCGAGTTCTCCGGCGAGTGACGAAAACGCGACGGCACGGTGTCCGTCGGCTTCCGCCCAAGCGAGGGCTTCTTCCTTGCGGGCGAAGACCGTGACGGCGGCACCCAGCGCGCGCAGCGACCGGGCGAGAAGTCGGGCGATCCGGCCGAATCCCAGTATGGCGACGGCCATGCCGCCTACCGTGATCGGAGTCTCGTTAATGACGATGGCAAGAGCCGCTTCGGCCGTCGCGACGGCTCCCCGGATTTGCAGGGCTTCACATAGCGCGTAATCGACGGGGGTAAGGCCGGCTTCTCCCGCTTCGGACAAAAACCCACAGGGAAACTGCCCGCCGAGAAGCAGGGCACCCTTCCGCACGCTCTGCAAAAGAAGTTCCATTCCGATCGGGCTTCCGGCGAGCGGGGCGTTGACGGTTTTGCAGTCTCTTGTCACGGGCATGGGGAGGATGACCGCGTCGGCATGGGAAAGGGATTCCCGGAGAAAGGCGTTGCTTTCGGTTCCGAACCCACAGAGGGTGACGGTGTATCCTGCACGCCGGAGTTCTTCGGCGGCGGTGAGTGTGCGGGCGTCTCCGCCCAAAACGGTGATTTTGCTTTTCATAACTATGT
>JAGHUY010000031.1 GCA_018064545.1 Candidatus Apopatosoma intestinale
AAATTTCGGCTGGCTTGCGGAGAAAGAAGCGCAAGAGCAGATCACCGGTCTTCTCACGTTTCTTGCCGATCCGGACACCATGAAAATCCTGTATTTCATCCATTCTGCGGACTGCGCGGAAAACTTTACGGCGGCGTATATGGCGAAAAACACGTCCGTGGAATATGAAAAGACCGTTGAAATTTTGGAGCAATGCTGTGCGGTCGGACTGTGCCGTTCGGAAACGGCGCATTTGAAGACCGGGACGACCGAAATATACGAGTCCTTCGGCAACGGTCTGATCCTTTCCATTCTCGCTATGGCCTATGAGAAAACGTGCGGCGAAAACAGTTACAACTATTGTTACAACGGCACAAGTAAAATGATCCGGGGTGAGAAAAAATGAGTTTGTCGGAAAACATTAAAAAATACCGTTTGGAAAAAGGATATACGCAGGAACAGCTCGGAGCCGCGCTCGGACTGTCCGCGCAGGCGGTCTCCAAATGGGAAACCAGCGAAACCTATCCGGACGGGGCGTTGCTCGTCCCCCTTGCCAACACACTCGGCGTATCACTTGACACGCTGTTCGGAAACCGTTCCGTTTCCATGAAAGAGATTTCCGAACAAATCAAGGAGCTTTTTTCTTCCGTCGCGGGCGGAAATGAGTTTCATACGGTAAGAGAGTTATGCTGGCAAATCGAAAAAGGGCTGTTCGACCGCAGAATGCCTATTGATGATCCGTATAACCCTGAGGAATTGAATCGGCAGACCCAATCCTCCTATCATCTGAACGATTCCGGCTTTACCTGCGTTTCCAACGGCCGTGCGCCGTTCTTTATGGTCGTTCCGGAGGTTGGCAACGCCCTTTCCGAGGTCATCGGAGACGGGGAAGAACTGCGGAAAATTTTTGCGGCGCTTTCCTCGCCCGATTCGATGCGGGCGGTCTTGTTCATTCATCAAAACAAGGAACACTACGTCTTTGAAAAGGAAGTGCTGGCAGAGGCGTGCGGGATCGGAAAAGAGCGGATCGATCAGGTGATGGATGACCTGATCACACTCCGTCTTGTGGATGCGGGCAAGGTCGAAATCGACGGAGAATCGAAAATGCTGTTCTATTCCGTGCCGTCTCATCTCCTTATTGCGCTTCTTCTCCTTTCACACGAGATAAATTACCGCGGTCCTTATTGCTATCAGGCGCACTATCGGACGAAACCTTTTTTGTCATCCGATTCTTCCGCGCCGAAAGATCCGTGACAGCAAACACCGGGGACAGCTGATCGCCGTCCCCGGTGTTTTTGATTTACAGCAGGATGCAGAGTAGTCCGCCGCTACCCTCGTTGATGACGCGTTCGAGCGTCTGCGAGAGTTTTACGCGCGCGTCGTCCGGAACGTTGGCGAGCTTGCCGCGCAAACCCTCGGACATCAGATCGTAGAGCGAGCGGCCGAACAGATTGGTTTCCCAAATCTCGCCCGGCTCTTTTTCGTACTGACCGAGTAAGAAGCGGACGAGGTTTTCCGACTGCTCCGCCGTGCCGACAACGGGGGCGACCTCCGCTTCGATATTCGCTTTGATCATGTGGATCGAGGGGGCGGTGGCGCGTAGTTTGACCGCGTAGCCGCCCGCCTGCTTGACGACCTCGGGATCAGCCAGCGTCATATCTGACACGCGCGGGGTGACGACGCCGTAACCGGTCTCCTCCACCGAGCGGAGGGCTTCCGCGACCTTGTCGTACTCCTTTTTGATCTCGGCGAGGTGCAGAAGCGTTTCCATCAGGGCCCCGTCATCCCGGATATCCATGCCGGTCATGTTGCCGATGATCTGATAGAACAGCCCGTCGGCCGGGACGACCGTTAGTTCTGCCATGCCGGTACCGAGGTCGATCTTCTCCGTCCGCACCGTTTTGATGTATTCATTGTCCGCCGCATGGGCAAAGACCGTCGCGATGTCACCCGTCTTCTCAATCTGCTCGGCACAGTCGCAAAGCGCGGTATAGACACTCTGCCGGATCGGGTGCGTCGGGGCAAGGCAGTCCATAAACTCCGGCAGACGCAGGGTCAGTTCCGTCACGGGAAATTCAAGAAGCACCAGTTCGAGGATATGCCGGATGTCCTCCGCCGTCAGATCAAGGCAATCCACGAGTGCCACCGGTGCGCCGTACTCTTTTTCCAGCCTCTCGGCGAGTTCTGCCGAGGCCGCGGAGCCGGGCATTGCGGAATTTAAGACGATGACGAACGGTTTATGCAGTGCCGTCAGTTCCTCCGCGATCTGGGCTTCGCTTTTTTCATAACTCTCTCTCGAAAAGTCCCCGAACGTGCCGTCGCTCGTCACAAGCACCCCGATCGTCGAATGCTCCCGGATGACCTTTTCCGTCCCCATGTGAGCGGCCGCCTCAAACGGCATCGGCTCCGACGACCACGGCGTCTGCACCATGCGCGGATGGTTCTCCTCCTCGCCGCCCAGCGCGTCCGGCACGAGATACCCCACGCAGTCGATCATCTTGACCGACAGCGTCGCGCCGCCGTCGAGAACCACCTCCACCGCCTCATCGGGGATGAATTTCGGCTCGGTCGTCATAACGGTGCGCCCGGCGGCCGCCTGCGGCATTCCGTCCTTGGCCCGCTTCCGGTCGTATTCATTCCGGATGTTGGGAATGACGAGCGTCTCCATGAATTTCCGGATAAAAGTCGATTTTCCGGTACGCACCGGGCCGACGACGCCCAAATAGATGTCGCCGCCTGTTCTGCTTGCAATATCCTGATAAATACTCATTGCGAACCTCCGTATGGTTTACTGATTCTCACCG
>JAGHUY010000070.1 GCA_018064545.1 Candidatus Apopatosoma intestinale
GGGGGATCATCCCATGGAATTTTTACCGAAACAGATCACGCTGAAAGACGGTTCCGTTGCCACGCTCCGCAAGCCGGAAATGACTGATGCCGAAGGGCTGCTTGACTATCTTCAAACGATTTGCGGCGAGACCGATTTTATGATGAGAACGAAGGAAGAAGCCGAAAGCATGACGGTCGAGGGCGAGCGCAAATGGCTTTCCTCAATCGCGGAATCAGAATATACCGTGGTTTGCGAGTGGAACGGCGAGATTGTGGGAAATGCCTCCCTGATGTTTTCACGTGCTTTCCGCAAATCTCATATCGCGACAGTTGGGATTGGAGTCAAAAAGAAATGCTGGCATCTCGGCATCGGCACGGCGCTGATGACCGAACTTTTGGCGGAGGCCGAACGGCGACCGAATTTTTCTCACGTGGAACTGGAATATATTGAGGGAAATGATCGCGCGTCCGCGCTCTATCAAAGATTCGGATTTCGGACCGTGGCGGAGCATCCGAACGCTCTGCGCAGGTCGGACGGAACTCTTTGCAGTCTTTTCTATATGCAAAAGGAGATTGGCAGAGAATAGCCGTTTTCGGAAAGAAAACCGGTTTTCTCGCATATATATGTACCAATGAGGTTTTCGGAGGGTACTATGAACCGGTTTTCTGTCAACGATATGCGGGATAAAGAAGTGATCAACGTGTGCGACGGCAAACGCCTCGGCTATATCTACGACGTGGAGATCAACGTCGAGACCGGGTGCGTCATCGCCATCGTCGTTTTGTTCGATTGCCGTGTGTTCGGCTTTGGAAAGTGCGAGGAACTGGTGATTCCGTGGGATCACATCGCCTGTTTCGGAGCGGACGCGGTGCTCGTCAACGTCGGGCTTGATATTTATGAGAAACTCGGCTGTTCGGAAAAGAAAAATAAGACGAAATAATTTTGTGAGGACGTTATGAAAAAAGAGATATTTATGCCTAGTGTAGAATGCCGGATGGCATACGTCGTCTATACGCCGGACACGGCGGAGGACGGTCTTCCACTGATTCTGTATCTGCACGGGGCAGGGGAGCGCGGGACGGTGATCGAGCATCTCGATCGCCATGGACTGCCGAAAATGCTGGCGGCCGGGTGGCAGATTTCCGCTATTGTGCTTTGCCCGCAATGTCCGACGGACGCGGTGTGGGACAATATCGTGTTTGAAACCAAAGCCC
>JAGHUY010000246.1 GCA_018064545.1 Candidatus Apopatosoma intestinale
GGATGGGACGGATCGGACAGGCTTTTGCGGAGATCTGCCGCGGGTTCGGCATGGAGATACTGGCATACGATAAAGTTCCGTCCGATTCCGAGATTTCGTTCTGCTCCCTTGACGAACTGTTTGAAAAAAGCGATATTCTGTCTCTGCATTGTCCGCTGACAAAAGAGACATATCACATGATCGATCGGGAGAGCATGCGAAAAATGAAAAAAGGCGTCGTTCTTCTAAATACTTCGCGCGGAGCCTTGATTCACTCAGAAGCAGTGTTGGAGGGGATTAAGGAGCGAAAGATCGGGGCGGCCTGTCTCGACGTGTACGAAGAGGAATCGGATTTCTTTTTTGAGGATTTTTCCGGCCATATCATGGAGGACGACGTGTTGGCGCGACTGCTCTCCATGCCTAACGTCATCGTCACGTCGCATCAGGCATTTCTGACGGAAGAAGCACTGGATGCCATCGCCGGGACGACAGTCAATAACATTTTGACTTTTTTCGCCGGTCTACCTGTACCGAATGAAATATCCTATTCATGAGAAAAAGCCCGCAAGCGCGGGCTTTTTTGATTATTCTGAAATGGTTTTTAATATATCTCTCGCGACATAGACGCCGCTTGCCGAGGCGTGGGACAGCGAGTGCGTGACACCGCTTCCGTCCCCGATGACGTACAGACCGTCATACCGTGTCATCAGCCGGTTGTCCGTCTTCACGGTCATGTTGTAAAACTTCACTTCGACGCCGTAGAGAAGCGTGTCGTCGTTCGCCGTTCCGGGCGCAATCTTATCAAGCGCGTAGATCATCTCGATGATGCCGTCAAGAATCCGTTTCGGAAGTACCAGACTGAGATCACCCGGCGTCGCTTTCAGCGTCGGCACCACAAATCCGTCCGCGATACGCGGCGGGGTGCTTCTCTGCCCGCGAATCAGATCACCGAACTTCTGCACCATGACGCCGCCACCCAGCATATTGGAGAGTTTTACGATATTTTCCGCATAAGCCGTGCTGTCGTTGAACGGCTCGGAAAAATGTTTGCTGACCAAAAGCGCAAAATTCGTGTTTTCGGTGTGCTTGCTTTTATCCTCATAGGAATGGCCATTCACCGTCACGATGCCGTTTGTGTTTTCCGTCACGACCGCCCCGTGGGGATTCATGCAGAACGTCCGGACAAGATCGCCGTATTTTTCCGTGCGATAGACGATTTTGCTCTCGTAAAGTTCATCGGTCAGATGGGAGAAAATCTCCGCCGGCAGTTCCACGCGCACCCCCAGATCGACACGGTTGGAAAGCGTGGGAATCTCCAACTTTTTGCATACGCCCTCAATCCATTTGCTCCCGCTTCTGCCGACCGAGATGATACAACGGTCAGCCGTATAGCGAACGCCCTTACTGACGATGACAAACCCCTCGTTCGTCTTCTCGATCTCCTCGGCCGGAGAGCCGAAATAGAAATCGACGTGCTGTTTAAGGTAGGCATAGAGGTTTTCGAGAACCACATAGTTTTTATCGGTTCCGAGGTGCCGGACGGATGCGTCCAGCAGATGCAATTTGTTTTGCAGACATTTTTTCTTCAAATCCGAATTGGCCGTGGTATACAGTTTTGTCCCCTCGCCACCGTTTTCCAGATTGATCCGATCCACGTAGCGCATCAGTTCCAGCGCCTGCTCTTTTCCGATAAACTCGTGGAGCGTCCCGCCGAACTGATTGGTGATATTGTATTTTCCGTCGGAGAAAGCGCCGGCGCCGCCGAATCCGTTCATGATCGAGCAGGTGGGACAGTTTACGCAGGAGGTAACTTTGACCCCGTCGATCGGACATTTTCTCTTTTCCAGCGGATTTCCCTGTTCCAAAACGCCGATTTTCAGATTCCGATTGCTTTTCGCCAGTTCATAAGCGGCAAAAATACCGCCCGGACCGGCTCCGATGATCATAACATCGTATTTCATAATCAAACTCCTTTTATATGATACCTGCCGCAGTCAGTTCTTATAAGAACCGAACCATATCCTCTATCGGTTTAGTCTTATCGTGCAAAGGATTCGGCATTACCCCGTCCTTAGGATAACCCATGACAAGCAATGCGGTGGATTCCAGATGATCCGGCAATTCAAACTCCGTTTTTACAGCTTCGGGAATATAATGCATGACCCACGTAGAGCCAACCCCCAGATCGGCGGCTTCAAGCATCATGTGTGTGCAGACGATCGAAGCGTCAATATCTCCGGACGGTTTGCCGTCATACTCTCTTTTCCAACATTCATTCTTGTCAAAGCAGACCAGAATCGCCAAGGGGGCATGAAAATGAGACCTTGTGCATTTTCTGAATTTCTCCAAAGCTTCTTCGGATTCAATCACAAAGATTCTCTGCGGCTGACGGTTGCAAGCCGTAGGGGCCACCTGACCGGCTCTCTCAGAATCTTTTCTATCACGTCTCTTTCAACTTTCCGATTTGCAAATTCTCTCACAGAAAACCGATTCTCTGCCAATTTCAAAAAATCCATTTTTTCCTCCAAATATCTTTTTTTCGTTTTTATCCCTTATCAATACTTTGGTATCCGATTTTTGGGGAATCCCAAATGTATATGAGCGTGTACGGAATATGATCGGTGAAGTATAAAACGTTCGAGCCGTTCAGATTCGAGCGCGGTTCGAGTTTTTTGATTCCGGGAATCGCACTGCCGTGATAAAATGACTCCATGGTTCGCCTACCTGTTTTTTATTATTTAACAAAAATAATTTTCAATTTACAATTCTTATTATAAAAGATTTGTGTGAATTTTTCAACCGTGAGAGCAAAAAAAAGTCCTCGGCTTGCGGCTGATACAGGATGCCGAGGAAACATGTGATGTTTGCCCTGACGGGCAAGTGATGTTGTGCTGTCGCACGGTGATGCTTTGCGGCTCCGCCGCTAAGTGATGTGATGTGTTCCACCCACGCCCGCAGGCGCATCACTCGCCGTAGGCGAACATCACGCACGAAGTGCACATCACGTTCCGCTTGCGGAACACATCGATCAAAAAAACGCCTTTTGTCCGGTAGACAAAAGACGTTTTTTGTTGGCTGCGGCACAAGGATTCGAACCTTGGTAATGACGGAGTCAGAGTCCGTTGCCTTACCGCTTGGCGATGCCGCAATATTCACGCGTACCCGATCTTTGAGTACCCTAAGAGTATAGCAAAAGAAAATCGATTTGTCAAGAGATAAATCGAAAAAACACGGAGGATTTTTTTCGATGCAAAAAACACTTGACCGAATCCAGTCCGGCAACTCCGGAACCGTTGTAAAAATAAACGGGGACGCATATATATGGAGACGGTATCTCTCTTTCGGGATTCTGCCGGGAACCGTCCTTACGGTGTTCTCTCATACCCAAACCGGTATGATCGTCAAGGTCGGCAATACCAAATTGGCTTTTATGGGCGGATCATCCGAAAATATTCTCTGCGAAACACGGGATACGGAAAGGCGGAATGAGCATGACCGTAGCGCTCGTCGGAAACCCGAACTGCGGAAAATCGACGCTCTTTAACGTGCTGACAGGATCACGCGAAACGACCGGAAACCGGGCAGGGGTCACGTTTGCCGTCAAGGAATCTCCGCTGAAAAGCGAGGCCGTATCCGCCACCGTCGCCGATCTGCCCGGTCTTTACTCCCTGACGTCTGATCTGCGGGAAGAACGGGAAGCCAAAAAGTTTCTGACAAGCGGACGGGTCGACGTGGTTCTCAACATTATTGACGCATCAAACTTAGAGCGAGGCCTTTTTCTGACACTTCAGCTTCTCTCGGTTTTTCCGCGAGTGATCGTCGCGCTGAACATGATGGACGAGGCCCGGCGGGACGGCACGGTGATCCGCATCGACGAATTATCAAGGGAATTGGGCGTACCCGTCGTGCCGATCAGCGCCGCCAAAAAAGAGGGCATCCGGGAACTCATGGCGGCGATCTCTCATTCGGGAAACGGGAAAAAGCCGTTTCTCACCGATGAAACCTGTGCCCAAGAAGCCGCGCGAATCGCTGGGAAATGCGCCGTCTATCCGCCGGGGGTCGGAGTGGCGACCGACCGGATCGACCGTGTTCTCTGCCGCCCGATCATCGGGATTCCTCTCTTTTTTCTGTTGCTCTTCTTCACGTTTTCTCTCGCATTTTCCTCGATCGGAAAAGGGGTACAGACGTTTCTTGTTTCTTTGACGGATTCGTTGGCATCTCTCTGCATCGGTTTTCTCTCGTCACGCGGGGTCAACGCTTATCTGCTCTATCTGCTTGAAAAAGGAGTTTTCGGCGGAGTATCGGCTGTTCTCTCTTTTTTGCCGCAGACGGTCACCCTGTTTTTTCTGTTGGAACTCATGGAGGAATCCGGGTATACGGCCAGAGCATCTTACGTCATGGATCGCGTCATGCGGGCGGTCGGCCTGTCCGGAAAAGCATTCGTTCCCGTCATCATCGGTTTCGGCTGTACCGTTCCCGCTGTCATGGCGTGCGAGACGCTCGACGCGGCAGAACACAAACGGATTCTGTATTCACTTCCCTTTATTTCATGCAGTGCCCGCTTCCCGGTCATTCTCCTTTTTTCATCTTTATTTCCTCAGAAGATCGCTCCGTTTATGGCGTTTTTCTTATATTTCGCCGGAATCCTCGTCTTTATTCTCTCCTGTCTTCTTTTTTCGCGCAAAAAAGAACCGCCGCCGTCCGTCGTCATGGAATTGCCCCGGTTTCGCGTCCCGGCGATCCGGAACGTTTTCCGCACCGTGAGCCGGGAGATCCTTCATTTTCTTTCCCGGAGCGGAAGTATCGTTTTTCTGTCAAGCCTTTTGGTGACGGCCTTGACCACGCTGACGCCGCGCCTCACCCATGCGGGATCGGCAGAAGAAAGTCTGCTTTCGTTATTCGGAAAAATTCTGTCTCCGGTCACCGTGCCTCTCGGTTTTTCCGACTACCGTCTGACCGGAGCGCTTCTGTCCGGTTTTTTTGCCAAAGAATCCATTGTGGCCGCCGTCGGAGTCCTGTTTGAAAACGGTTTGACTTTGCCGACACCGACCGCCTTTTCCTTTTCTCTCTTTTCGGTACTGTATCTGCCGTGTGCCGCCACGGTGTCGGCATGGCGATCGTTTCTGACGCGAAAAGAGATCGCTTTCGGAGTGTTCCGATCGTTTCTTATCGCCTATCTCTTTACTTTTGCGGTGTCAGGGATCGTTTTTCTGTTCTGATTTCGGTCAGAATGGCAATTTTGTCCAATTTTTCACATAAAAATGGCTGCTTTTTTCATAAAATGTAAAAAATTTTTAAAGTTTTTGTTGACAAATTTTGTTGAAATGCTATAATTATTGTATGAAATTATTTTTTGAGGAAGAGTGAATCGGTGGATAACAATATGGAGGAACTCTTGCACGGAACAAAAGACGGAAAAATGCTTTCTTTTGACGCCGTTTGGGAATCCTATCAGCCACTTCTGCATCACGTCGTCTTTGATGTAAAGCAAAAGTTTTCTCTTCCCGACTCCGACCGCGACGATCTGATGCAGGAAGCCGCGATCGCACTGTACAATTCCGCGTGTTCTTTTGACGACTCCAAGGGTGTCTCTTTCGGCCTGTATGCCAAAATCTGTATAAAAAACCGTTTGATCTCTTTTATCCGTCGCGAATATAACGGGAATCTCCGTACCGACTCTTTGGATCAGGTGGACTCCGTCAGCCCCGTCTCTTCCGATTTTTCTCCGGAAGAACTGGTCATAAACAAAGAAGCTTTGTCGGAGTGGAACGAAAAAATCAACGCTTCTCTTACCGATTTTGAACGTTCCGTCTTTTGGCTCTACCTCGGCGGCATGTCCTATACCGACATTGCCGAAGCCTTGCACAAACAGAAAAAATCCGTCGATAACGCAATTGTGAGAATGAAAACCAAATTGAGAAAAGTTCTGAAAACATAAACACAAGGTATTAACTTTCTTTTTGAAAGTTTATATATGCCCTAATAGCTTAAAGCAAGAGCGTTGTTATCAAAGGTGTCGGTTGAAATCCGTCTGTGGGCGCAATTTTATCCAAAATTCAAAGCGAGGTAAAACAAATGTACGAGGACAAGACTTTAATTTGCAAGGACTGTGGTAAAGAGTTCGTTTTCACCGCCGGTGAGCAGGAATTCTATGCGGAAAAGGGCTTCCAGAATGAGCCCCAGAGATGCAAAGAATGCCGTATCGCCAGAAAGAACAGCGCAAGACCCCAGAAGGAAATGTTTACCACCGTTTGTGCAAACTGCGGCAAGGAAGCCAAGGTTCCTTTCCAGCCCACAAATGACAGACCTGTATATTGCAGCGAATGCTACGCTGCTATGAAGAACGAACAGTAATTCATACCAAGCCGTCATTTAGCCCCGCCGAGTGCGGGGCTTTTTCTTTGCAAACGATTGACAAAAACGGCTGTTGGGATATATAATAGATAGGAAAAAACAGGTTTCTCCGTCCGGAGAAAGAAAGAGGAAACATGAAAAAAATCATTGCCATTCTTTTTTGCCTTCTTTTTGTTCTCATTCCCCTGACCTCCTGCGGGAAAAAGGAAAAACCGCCAACGGGAACAAAAAAAGTCGAGAGTGAATTTTTGGATTACAAATTGTACGTCCCGAAAGACTGGACAATAGACATTTCGACAGGATTTGCCGCCGCATCCGATTCCAAGGGACGCTCCGTCAGCGTGACCGAGGTGTCCCCGGAAGGTGATTACGCCAGCATTGACGAGTATTACCGTAATTTTTACTGGAAAACCGTCCGCGATACGTTCGGAAACGTCGCTTTGACGGAATCCTATACCGAAAATCAGACGCTTGGTGGCTACCCTGCCTGCCGTTACGTCCTGTCTTTTACGATTGGTGAGGAACAGTATACCGCCATGCAGGTCGTCGGCGTTCACGCTTACAATCTCTATATCTTCACGTATTTCTCCCCGGCCGACCTGTATGCGGACGGGCTGGAAACCGTAGAAGAACTGCTCGGATATTTTGCTTATTGATTCTCGGAGGATTCCTATGATTTCCTATCTGGACAACGGCGCCACAACGCCGCTCTGTCAGCCGGCCTATGAAGCCATGAAACAAGTGGCGGAAAACACGTTCGGTAACCCCTCTTCTCTCCACACCCTCGGAATGGAAGCCGAATCCGTCGTGGAACAAGCCCGTCAGTCTGTCATGACCGCTTTTCAAAAACAGAAATTGGGAGATGCCCGTAAACCGGAGCAGATCGTTTTCACCTCAGGCGGCACAGAAGCCAACAATCTGGCACTTCTCGGCACCGCTCTTTCCAAAAGCCGCTTTGCCGGAAAAACGATTCTCGTCGGAGAATCCGAGCACGCCTCCGTTTCCGCCTGTGCCGATCATTTGGAAGCTCTCGGTTTCCGTATCGTGCGGATTCCCTCGCCGAACGGCGTGTGGGATATGGACGCCTACCGTGCCGCGCTAAGCAAGAACGTGATTCTCGTTTCCGCCATGCTCGTCAATAACGAAACCGGGGCTCTTCATCAGGCGGAAGAGATCGTTCGCGTCGCTCATGAAGTCTCCCCGGACATCTTTGTTCATATAGACGCGGTACAGGCTTTCTGTAAATTCGTGCTTCCCCGCTGCCCCGGTGCCGATCTTGTTTCCGTTTCTTCGCACAAGATCGGAGGCCCTAAAGGGGTCGGCGCATAATACCTTTCTGAACGCGTTCTGAAAACCAAAAGTATCTCCCCCGTCCTTTTCGGCGGCGGGCAGGAAAACGCTCTTCGCTCCGGCACGGAAAACGTGATCGGGATTGCCGGTTTCGGTGCGGCGGCCGACTACTATATTTCTCACGTGGGCGAGCACAGCCGTCATTTTGCCGATTTGCGTACCTATCTGGAAGAACGGCTCAAAGAGCTTCCGGAAAACAGCGTTCGGATCAACGAACCGGTTTCGCGTGTCGATTATATCGTCAGTCTGACGGTCTTCGGAATCCGGAGTGAGACCGTGCTTCACGCGCTGTCGGCTTCCGGTGTCTACGTTTCCGCCGGTTCCGCCTGTTCTTCCAACACGCATCACGCCAGTGCGGCGCTCGCCTCCTTCGGCCTGTCGGACGCAGATGCCGAATGTACCGTTCGCGTCAGTTTCGGCATTCAGAATACAAAAGAAGACATCGACGCTCTGATCGCCGGCCTTGCCGACGGCATTTCGCATCTGGCCAAAAAGCGTCGCTGATGAGGTGACTATGGAATATATGACGTCCTCCCCGACGGAAACGGAGGAATTGGGAAGAACTCTTGCCAAAGAGTTGAAAAACGGTGATTTCGTCGCTATGTTCGGCGATCTCGGCGTAGGGAAAACCGCATTCGTGCGCGGCATTGCCGACGTTCTGTGCCCTGGCGTGCGCGTACAAAGTCCAACCTATACCATCGTCAACGCCTATCGCGGAAATCCGCCGCTGTATCATTTTGATATGTATCGGATCGAAAGCGAGGAATCTCTCTATTCCTGCGGTTTCTTTGATTATCTGGAATCCGACGGGATCTGCGTGGCGGAATGGTGCGAACATATCGAGCCGTTTATTCCGGAAACGGCGATCCGCGTCACGATCGAAAAAACAGGCGACGGCCCGGACTGTCGCAAGGTGGTGATTCTTCGATGAGTATGAAAATTTTGGCCATGGACACCTCAGCCAAAGCCGCTTCCGTCGCCATTACCGACGGGGAGACCCCTCTTGCCGTCTATTCTTTGGAAGCCGGACGAACCCACAGCGAAACGGTGCTTCCCATGGTGGAATCCGCGCTGAAAGTCGCGCATCTGACCCTTGACGACATCAATTTGTTTGCCGTCACAAACGGCCCCGGCTCTTTCACCGGTGTCCGGATCGGCATTTCCACGGTCAAAGGGCTGGCATTCGGCACGGGAAAACCGTGCGTCGGCGTCTCTACCCTGCTCGCTTTGGCCTATAATCTGAAAGACGTGCGGGACGACTGCTTTCTCTGTCCGGTCATGGACGCCCGCCGCAATCAACTGTATAACGCCCTGTTTGATTACCGTAACGGTGAGTTTCACCGTCTGTGCGAAGACCGTCTGATCGCCATGAGCGATTTGCAAAAAGAGTTGGACGCGCTGGATAAGCCGATCTACGGAGTCGGAGACGGCTATGATCTTCTCGCCGGAAACTTTCCGGAACTGAAGGTAACCCCGATTCTGCTCCGGCCGCAAAACGCATACAGCGTCGCCCTGTGCGCGCTGTCCGAATATGAAAAGACGGCGGACAAAAACGGCTTTACCGACACCGTCCTTCTGCCAAAGTATCTACGCGCTTCTCAGGCTGAGCGAGAACTCGCGGAAAAAGAGAAAGGAGAATAAATATGAAAACCATTGTTTTCGGCGCCGATCACGCCGGTTATTTGCTGAAAGATCAATTGATCGAAACCTGCCGTTCTCTCGGCTATTCCTGTCTGGACGAGGGCACAAATTCCGGGGAATCGGTCGATTATCCCGTCTTTGCCGCCAGAGTCTGTGAAACAGTCCGGAACGGCAAAGCCGATTGCGGCATCCTTGTTTGCGGGACCGGCATCGGCATGAGTATCGCGGCCAACCGCCACTTAGGCATCCGTGCGGCCGTCTGCTCAGATCCCGTCGCGGCCAAATATACGCGGCTTCATAATGACGCCAACGTTCTCTGCCTCGGAGCCAGAATGATCGGCAGTCTTGCCGCAGAAGAAATCGTCCGCGCCTTTCTGGAAACCGAATTCATGGGCGGGAAACATCAAAAAAGAATCGAAATGCTGGAAACATTTCATTGAGGGAAAGGGGTTGTAGCAAAACTATTTTTTATGTCATTTTTCTTGTAAAAGATGCACAAAAAACAAGTCCGGGAGGCGTTTTTGCCTCCCGATTTTTGTGCATTATGCGAATTTTGCTACAACCCCTTTCTTCTTTTTTTATTCTTACAGAAAAGTTGATATGTTACATGATGATCGGAAACATTTTCCGGCGTTATTGGCGAAAGTAACAGTTTTCTATTGACTTTTTTCGCGCTGATGTGATATAATAACAACATCAAAATCAAGAAAG
>JAGHUY010000222.1 GCA_018064545.1 Candidatus Apopatosoma intestinale
ATTTGCGTTCAGAACAATGAACAAAAAATCCGTCATGCTGTCGCATGGCGATTTTTTTTGGAGCAGTTATTGGCGAAAATGCCGTTTTCGGACTATTTATCCCTAACTGAACGCGCCCTTCGAAAGCCCTTTTTTGATTTTTTCGAGGTGCTTCCTGTCTTTCTTTAATAAAAATACAGTTTTTTTCGTAAATGCTTTGACAAATCCGTTCTTTTGTTGTATAATTAACTGTAACTGTAGGGTCAGTATTTTTGAAAAACGCGCTCTCTGAGAGGAGGGGTGGAATATGCCAAGAGTTTTTGTGCCGCGCAGTCAGGTCTACGATGATGAAATTGTTATTCTGGATCAGGAAGCGCATCGGATCATTACCGCGTTCGGTCTGAAAGAAGGAGACCGTCTTTTTGTCTGCGATATGCAGAAAACAGACTATACGTGCAGGGTTTCATCCACGATGGAGGGAATCGTTCGGGCAAAGATTCTGAGTTCCGAACCCTCCCGTGCGGAGTTCAACGCCAGAATCCGTCTGTTTCAAGCGATTCCGCAGGATGACTCTTTTTCATCCATTGTGGGACAAGCCGTGGAACTCGGTGTTTCCGAGATTGTCCCGGTCATCACCGAACGTTCTTCCGCGAAATCCGATCTTGTGAAGAATAAGAAAAAAGCAGTTGATCGGTATCGGGAGATGGCTTACGATATTGCGGAATCCTGCGGAAGAGGCATTGTCCCCGTGATCGGCAATCCGATCTCTTTGGATGCGGCTTTGGAAATGGCACACAGCGATTCTCTCTCCCTGTTCTGCTATGAAGGCGCTCAGGAGTATCCGCTGAAATCGGCTCTCCGTTCTCTGCCGGACAGTATGACGTCTTTATCCTTTTTCATCGGACCGGATAAGGGTTTTTCCTCCGCCGAAGTTCAGAAAGCGCAGGATGCCGGCGTGAAACCGGTATCGCTCGGCAGTCGCATTCTGAGTTGTAAAACTGCCGTCGATTATGTGCTTTCCTGTCTCTCTTTTACCCAAGAATAATTCGAGAAACCTGTCGGCGTCGGGTTCTCATGATGAAATCTATATCGCCGGGAAATGGAATAAACAATGAAGAACAATCAGAATGTATCCAAAGAAGAAAGAAAGTTGGAAGACGTTTCCACCTATCGTATGCTCGTGCTTGTCATGGTCGCCATCATCGGTTTTGCCTTGATCGGCGTACTCAACGCCAATATGACACGGCTCGAAGGATGGTTTTTCGTAGACAGTCTTCCTTTTATCAGTGTGAAAGGCTTTATGTTGGCTATTGCCGGCGTTCTCGCCGTTTTATCGATCGGTTATTACATTTATCGTCACTTTGCGAAGAAAACCGATGAAACCGCTTCCGTCATCACCAGTTTCGGTATCATGTCGTTTTTCCTTGTGCTGTTTGTCGGCCTTTTCTTCTTCCGCTTTTTCTCTTCTCCCGCTACCAAGATGGAGATTTTCTTCCTGATCGCGATCGTTCTCAGCTTCTTCTACACGCTTTGTTCCAGAAAGTTTTTCTTTGAGTCTCTGTTTGCCGCTCTTTGCGGTGTTACCATTACGTATGTCGGTTCGTCCGTGTCTTTCCACGGTATCGAATCCATTTTCAGAATCGGCGTGGAGATCGTCGGCTTTGCCGCTGCCGCACTTGCTTTGATCACGTTTACCGTTTTGCTCGCCAAAAAGAAAATCGTTTTAGGCAAAAAAACGGTTTTGAAGCTTTCGACTTTTACAAAACTGGACTGCA
>JAGHUY010000084.1 GCA_018064545.1 Candidatus Apopatosoma intestinale
GACATGAATTTCGGCAGATAGGTCAGCACCTGATACGTGCTTCTCATAATATTCGATTTGATTTCATTGAAGAACAACGCAAGGACGATCGGCATCGGGAAGCCGAAGCACAGACCGTAAAAGCTGAGCAAGAACGTGTTGCGTAAGGCGCGCCAGAATTCTCTTGACAGCGCGTCGCCGCCGACCAGCAGTCGTCTGAAATACGAAAAACCCGAGAAGAACTGTTCCGCGACAGTCTTGACTTCATCCGTGACTTTGAAACAGCCAAGTAGCTCGTACATCGGAAAATACCGCCAAAACAGGAATACGAGCAACATCGGAACGAGCATCAGATACAGACGCCAATCCTTTGCCACGGTGCGAAGCACGTTCAGCCAATGGTGCTTTTCCACGTCGTCGCGCACGGCCTGCTCGGGGTTTTCCCGGTATCGCCCCGTGGCTTTGTCAAGCACGAGATAATCCGCCGCTTTCAGTTTCATCGTGATTTTCCTCCTTTGAGCCTGTTAGGCAAACATGATCAACCCTCGCCACGACGCGCTTTTTCCCGCTGGGCCTCGGTTCGCAAAAGGTATGCTTTCTGATCCTCAAACAGTCCGTCTGTCTTCCGTGCGAGCAAAATCACCACGGCGGCAAACAGAAGCGAGAGCGCGTCCGTCGAAATAAAATTCAGTATAATGATCGGCCCGGCGCCGAATATGAGTGCAAAAATCCATCGTCCCACCTGCATAAAACCGAACGAGGCACACACGAAAACAAGCGTTTTTATCGCGTCGCCGCGCAGGTCTTTGCCCCATATCCGGAAAAACAGGAGAGACGCTATCGCGGCACAGTTTCCCGCGCAATAGATAATATATTGAGAGAATTCCGCGCCGGAAGCGACGCAGAACACGACGCCGCCGAGCGCAGGAAAGAACAGCGCGTATTTGTCCCACCGCATGAACGCGAGACACACGATCGTGAGGGTAAGGGAAAGCGAATACGGTTGCTCGGGAAACCATTTGCACCCCGCGAGCGTGACCGCCCCCTCAAAAATGCACGTCATAACGGAAAGGATCAGAAGATCCGTGCGTCGGTACTGTCTGAACGTCATAATACCCCGAATGTTTCAAAATATTTCCTCTATATAACATCATAAACGATTTGTGAAAAAAAGTCAACTTTTTCTTTGTTATAAAGATCTTTTTGTATATTTTACCCATTTTCGTCGTAACAAAGTATTCATAATTACCACTTGGAAGACGACCCATCTGCTTTTTTTGGAGCAATCAATTGATTATTTTCGCACGCGTGATACAATATATTATAAAATGAAGCCGGAGGATGGGCAGATGAAAGAGATGATCGTTACACCGAATGACGATTTGCAGAAAATTCTTGACAGTGTCGGCGAGGGAACGAGACTCCACCTCACCCAAGGAGAATACAGACAGAAAATCGAGATCAATGTTCCCGGGATCGAATTGATCGGTGCCGGTGCCGAAAATACGGGGATCGTTTACGGAGACTACGCGAACAAGCTTGACGAAGCCGGAAAAGAATACGTCACGTTCCGGACATATACCGTTGCCGTCTGCGCCGATAACGTGAAAATGCGCGGACTCACCGTGAAAAACGATGCTCTTTCTCCCGAGATCAAGGGGCAGGAAGTGGCACTCACCGTTTACGGAAACGAGTTTTCGGCAGAGGATTGCCGCTTTGTTTCTACCCAGGATACGCTCTTTTGCGGCCCTCTCCCGCCCGACCTGATCCGCCGGTACGACGGATTTCTGAAAGACAAACTCCGCGCGGAGGGCTATCAGAAGCAGATTTTCAGAAATTGTGAGATCGTCGGCACGGTGGACTTTATCTTCGGCTGCGGAGATGCCTTGTTCGACAGATGCCGGATCATCTCTGCGTTCGACGTGCGCGGCACGGGCTACGTTTGCGCACCGGCGCATGCGGAAGGTCAGAACATCGGATTTGTCTTTTATCAATGCGATTTCGACCATACGGACGGCGTCGCGAAAGACAGCATCTATCTGGCGCGTCCGTGGCGCGATTACGGAAAAGCGTCTTTCATAGATTGCCGGTACGGAGAGCATATCATCGCCGGCGGATTTGACAAGTGTAACGACACCGCGCGTGACAAGACGGCTCGCTTTTGCGAATGCGGAACGGACAGGAGCGGGAGAGTGCCGTGGAGCGGAAAACTTTCAGAAGAGGAAAAAATCCGTCTGCTCGACCATTTTCTTTGATCTTCATAAAAAAACCGCGCCCGGCAGAAAAATCCCGCCGGGCGCGTTTTCTATTCCAACTATTATCCTCGTTTGATGAGAACGACCGAGAGATCGTTGACGTTCGTCCCGGTGGGGCCGGTCATGATCAGACCGTCGACTGCTTTCAAGGCGTGATAGGCGTCGTTATCCGAAAGCACCTTTCTTGCGTCAAATCCCGCATCCCGCAAACGCGAAAGCGTATGTTCATCCGCATATCCGCCGGCGGCGTCCGTGGGGCCGTCGGTTCCGTCCGAACCGAACGAAAAGACACACGTGTCCCGGCATCCCGCGATTTCTGCGGCGGCGGCCAACGCAATCTCCTGGTTGCGCCCGCCTTTCCCCTTGCCGGTCAGATGCACCACGGTTTCCCCGCCCGCCAAAAAGGCCAACGAGGTTTTTTCGTCCTGATGATCGCGGGCGATCGCGCCGAGAAACGCCCCGGCTTCTCTTGCCTCGCAGGAAAGAGACGCGGTGAGCATGACCGGCGTATAGCCGAGTTCACGGCAGGCATCCGCGGCGGAACGGCAGAGTTGTTTGACACTGCCGGTGACAAACGTCGTCACGTTCGTCAGTTCTTTCGGCGTTTCCGTGCGGAGAAGAACCTCCGTTTTCGGAGAGACGGAAAGCCCGTAACGCTCGATCACGGCAATCGCCTGCTCACACGTCGAGGAATCGGGATAAGCAGGGCCGGAAGCGATCATATCGAGCGGATCGCCGGTGATGTCGCGGAGCACCACCGTATAGACGGGAGCCGGTGCGCAACAGAGGGCGAACCGTCCGCCTTTCACGGCGGAAAGCCGTTTGCGGATGGTATTGATTTCGACGATACCGGCACCGCAGGCAAGAAGTTGCCCGGTCAGATCGGCCAATTCCTCGGCGGGGATCAGCGGTTGTTCAAACAGCGCACTCCCGCCGCCGGAAAGCAAAAACAGAACCGCATCGTCTTCCCGCAGATCATGCACCAATTCTAAGGCGCACGCCGTGGCGCGGTAGCTGTTCTCGTCGGGAACCGGATGGCCGGCCTCCCAAACGGTAAGCGGCGGGATTTCTCCCTTGGCATGGTCATATTTGGTGATCACGGTGCCGCAATCGATCCGATCACCGAGGCAGTCTGCCGCCGCTTTGGCCATTTCCCACGCCGCTTTTCCGGCGGCGATCACGACGAGACGACCCGCAGGAAAAGAAATGCCGGAAAGTGCCTGCCGGACAGCCGCGCCCGGCATGGCATCCCTTAGCGCCCGTTCCCAAATGAATTTTGCATCTTGATTCATGATATTTCCCCTCAATAAGAGAGCCGTTCACAAGGAACGGCTCCCGGAATTATGGATTAAACGGTTTATACAAACAGGGAGACGATCAGCACGTTGATGATAGCGGCAATACCGATAACCAGCGTACCTAGCGACTGCGTCTTATAACCGTCTTCGGTCTTCATTTCGCCAAAGTTGGTCACAACCCAGAAGTAAGAGTCGTTTGCGTGAGAAACCACCATGGCGCCTGCGCCGATGGCAACGACCAGCAGAGCGGCCTCAACCGGCGTGGTCCAACCGAGGGTGGCCATCAGAGGAGCAACGATACCGGCCGAAGTGGTGATGGCGACGGTAGAACTTCCCTGTGCGGTTTTGAGCAGTGCGGCGAGCAGGAACGGGAAGATGAGACCCAGAACTTTCAGAACGCCGGCATTGTCGGAAATGAAGGAGATCAGAGCGGAAGAAGCGATCACTTTGCCGAGAACACCGCCGGCGGCCGTAACGAACAGGATCGGGCCGGTGGTTTTCAGCGTCTCGTTGGTCAGATCGTAGAATTCGCCGATCTTATGGGCGGAGAGCAGAAGCAGAACGCCGATGATGACGCCGACTGCGAGAGCGATGATAGGCGTGCCGAGGAAAGTGATGATGGCTACGGGTTTGCCGGCCATGGAGAGGGCGCAGGAGAGACCCATCAGAATGATCGGAACCACGATGGGAGCGAAAGCGGCAAAGCCGTTCGGAAGTTTGCCGTAGGAGGCAACGAGTTCCTCGTAGGTCTGGCCGATGGCCTCATCATTGGTGGGTTCGTCAGCCGCTTTGACTTTTTTACCGATGATCAGAGCGAAGAAGTAGCCGGCGATCAGAGGCAGGATGGAGCAGAGCGCACCGATTCCCATAACCAGAAGCAGGTTCACATCCGTAGAACCGAGACCGGTGTTATAAAGGGTGTTGGCAGCGGCGATCGGGCCGGGCGTGGGCGGAATAAAGCAGTGAGAAATGTAAAGACCCATGGAGAGCGCTACCGTGCAGGCCACGGAAGACTTGCGGGTACGCTGAACCAACGCCTTGCGGATCGGGTTCAGAACAACGAAACCGCTGTCGCAGAACACGGGGATCGAAACGATCCAGCCCATGATGATCATGGCCGCTTCGGGATGGTTTTTACCGACGAGTTTCACCACACAGTCCGCCATTTTCAGCGCGGCACCGGTCTTTTCCAGAAGCAGACCGACGAGTGCACCGAAAATGATGACGATACCGATGCTGGTGAATGTTCCGGAGAAGCCGGCACCGATGATACCGGGGATCGTCGTGATGTCCGGAACGGCGAGAAGAGCAAGAATGAGAGAAACACCCATAATAGAAAGGAACGGGTGAATCTTCCATTTCGAGATGGCGAGGATCATAAGAGCCACAGCCAGCACGAACACGATAAGCAGCGGGATACCAGTCAGCATAAAAGATGTCCTCCTATTTCATTTTTTCCGGGATTTCCCGGTCAGGTCGAAACAAAGCCTTCCCTACAATATATGGCAAAAGGGAAAAATGTTTCCAAAATCATTGTAGTAAATTTACAAACATTTGTCAAGAGATTGTCGAAAAATTTGTTGTTTTGTACAATTTTTTTACTCTTTGTTTGACCGATAATCTTTTCTTAGCAGTAAAATGCTGATCACCAGCATCAGCGGGAACGCCATCCCCGCAATCACTCCGATTTGAAGGTTATTCCCCGCGTTTTGGGAAACCGCTCCGACAAGAGAGGGGCCGATAGAGCCGCCCAAGTCCCCTGCGAGCGCAAGAAAAGCGAATAACGCGGTGCCGCCTTTGGGCAGAATGGCCGAGGAGATGCTGATAGAGCCCGGCCACATGATACCGACGGAAAACCCACAAACCGTGCATCCGACAAGTCCGAGAGCCGGGATCCCGGCCAGTCCCGCCACAAGATAGCATCCAAAGCATAGTAGGCCGGAAGCCATCATAAACACAGGAAGATGGATTCTGTCACTGAATTTTCCGAACAGAGCGCGGCTGATCCCCATGCAGACAGCAAAGCCGCACGGCCCGATCAGATCGCCCATCGACTTGGACACGCGGAGCGCGGACTCGGCAAACGCCGACGCCCATTGCGCCATGGAAATCTCGGAAGCACCCGCCCCGATCATCAGCAGAAGGAACAGCCAGAACGCCTTGGTTTTCAAGAGTTCTCTGACCGTCATGCTCTCGCCGTCGTCCACCAGCTTTTCGATGGGGCAAACGGCAAAATTATACACGTTAACTAGCGGCACGAGCGACCAGAACAGCGCGAGAAATTTCCAGTTTTCGATCCCGAATACGGCAAAAAGCAGGGTGGAAAGCAGAACAACGCCGGCAAAGCCCCAACAATAGAAAGAATGGAGCAAACTCATCGTCCCCTCTTTGTTTTCAAAAGGACACGCCTCGATGATCGGACTGCACAGCACCTCGATCAGCCCGCTCCCGATCGCGTAAATGACCACGCAGATCATGATCCCGGCATAAGCGGACGGCAGAAGTTCCGGGAGGAACGTCAGTCCCGCAATTCCCGCCGCGGACGTGATCTGCGCCGTCACGATGCACGGGCGGTATCCGATCTTGTCCACGACCTTGGCGCACAGAAAATCCACGATCAATTGCGTAAAAAAGAACGTGGCGGAAAACAGCGCGATCTGTGTCAAAGACAATCGATACGTATTCTGAAAGGTGACGTAAAGTAACGGGAGAAAGTTTGCCGAGATCGCCTGCGTGATAAAGCCGAGGTATCCGGCAAGAAGTGTTTTTTTATATTTTTTATCGTTCATATCGGCCTCCACGGAGCGGCGGGACTCACGCTCTCCTGCCAAGTTCGTGACAGAACTCGTCGTACCACAGGCAGGCATCCACCGGCGTATTCGGCGGGATGTGGTTGCCGACCGCCATGATAAAGCCGGGGCAATCTCGGCCGATGTCCATGCAACGCGCCACTTCGCGGCGGATGGCTTCTTTGTCGCCCGTGAGCAGGATCCGGGTATCGGCGTTGCCGACAAACCCGTGCGTTTTTCCGTATTTTCCGGCGATAACCGCCATATCGGTCGTCGGCTCCAAAACGAAAGCGTCCATGCCGCAGGCGGCAATATCGTCGATAAAGGCGGCGTAGTTGCCGTCGGAGGTGAACATGATCTTCTTGCCCGTGCCGTGCAGATGAGAGAAAAGGCGCTCGTAGGCGGGGAAAAGATAGCGGCGGTACCACGCGGGCTGCATGAACGCGCCCTCCGTCCATACGATATCGTCGTGGATCATCACGACGGGGGCCTTGCATTTGGCAAGAGCCACGAAAAACTTCTCGATCCACAGAGAATAGCGGGTAA
>JAGHUY010000198.1 GCA_018064545.1 Candidatus Apopatosoma intestinale
GCCGGTATCCTCGATCCCGCCGGCCTGAACGATGCCGTGCGTTTCCAGATCGCATTCGCAGATCACATAAAAGCCGAGTTCATCACACAGTTCATAAAAAACGGGCGCGTTCGGATAATGCGACGTGCGGATGGCGTTGACGTGGTTTTTCTTCATCAACAGCAGATCGCGCAAAATTTCCGCCCTGCCGACCGCATAGCCGAGTCTCGCATCGGTGTCATGGCGGTTGACGCCCTTGATCTTGACGGGCGATCCGTTGACGCGGAAAACGCCGCCTTTCCATTCCACGGTACGGAAACCGACCGGGATCGCGACGTATTCCCCGCCGCAGGACAAAAGAACCGTGTACAGGTTCGGCGTCTCCGCCGTCCACAGTTTCGGGTCTTCCACATACGGCTTTGCCGAAACGAACATACCGTCAGAGCCGTACACTTTGACGTCGTAAGGCAGAGGGTCCCCGACAAAGTCTGCCCATATGCGGATATTGCCATCCGCTTCCGCGTGAATCTCCACGTCGCGGATATGATTTTTCGGCCGACGGAGCAGATAGACATCACGGAAAATGCCGTTGAACCGCAAAAAGTCCTGGTCTTCCAGATAGGTGGCGTCACTGCGGGTAAAGACCACGGCGATCAGTTCGTTTTCCCCGGCGTGAACGGAATCGGTCACTTCCCATTCCGCCCCGTTATGCGAACATTTCGTCATGCCGATATACGCGCCGTTCACATAGACAAGGCAAGCGGAACAAACGCCGTCAATGCACAGATAGAACCGCTCCCCGCCGGAATACCCCAGATTCTCTCCGGTTTTACGCCCGTTTCCGGTCGTCAGCGTAAACGACGTGCGGTAAACGCCGACCGGGTTATCCAGCCCGATCTCCGGCATATTCATCATCATGGGATAATTGACGTTGGTGTATTGGATCTGACCGTATCCGTGAAGCTGCCAGCAGGACGGAACCGGGATCGTCTCCGAAAACGTCGTGCTTTCGATCGAGTCCGGCAAATCCAGCGGCGTTTCAAAATAGGAAAAATCCCACGGTTTTCCCGAAAGAAGCAGATAATTCTCGTTTTCTTCCGGGTGTCCGACCGTGGCTCCCCGCTCATTCGGATACGGAATGTAAGAAGCTCTCGGGGCCGTGCGGCCTTCCCCCACGTTGCGGGGATCGAAAAACGTCTTTGTCAGCATAAGCATACTCCTTTTCCCATCGGTAAAATGGCGTTATATGAATTGGTTCTTTTCCCGGAGATAGACGACCCGTTTTCTCGTCTCCCGGTTTTTCTCCTCATTCAGTCCGGGGTCGCATTCCAGCGTAGCGGCGGCTTCCTCCAACGCGGAATACAGCAGTTTGCTGTCGCCGGCAGCTTGATTCATCAAAGAAAAATCGCCGCTCTGACGGACTTTTCCCGTCCTCTGTTCAATGAAATCACCGGGGCCGCGCATTTCGAGGTCCGCCTCGGCAATGCGATAGCCGTCGTTTGTCTCTCTCATGAGAGAAAGACGCTTTTTGGCTTCCTCGGCATGCGAATCCGAAACCAGAATACAATACGATTTCCGCGATCCGCGTCCGACGCGCCCGCGGAGTTGGTGCAGTTGAGCGAGGCCGAAATTTTCGGCGTTTTCGACGATCATCAGCGAGGCGTTCGGCACGTTGACGCCGACCTCGATGACCGTCGTGGAAACGAGAATCTGAATCTTTCCGGCCGCAAAATCCGCCATGATCCGATCTTTTTCCGATCCTTTCATCTTTCCGTGGATCAGTTTCAGAGAATAGTCCGGGAAAACCATCTCGGACAGTTCTTTCGCAAACGCCACAGCCGATTTCAAGCGGGGTTTCTCCGCCCGGAAAGAGTCGGCGGTGAGCAGTTCGTTCAGTGACAGGGGATCACCGTTTTCCCCCTCGATCTGATCCTGTTCCTCCACGGCGGGACAGACGATATAGACCTGACCGCCCTCTTCCACGTTCTTTCGGATAAAGGCATTCAGACGCGGGCGGTAAGTCTCATCCACGCAATAGGTGTCGGTCTTCTGCCGGTTCGGCGGCATTTCGTCGAGGGTGGACAGATCGGAATCGCCGTAGAGGACGAGGGCAAGCGTCCGCGGAATCGGAGTGGCGCTCATGGAAAGGATATGGACACCGTTCCCTTTCAAAGCCAGTGCTTCCCGCTGTCTGGCACCGAAACGGTGTTGCTCGTCGATCACGGCAAGCCCGAGGCGGCGGAACGTCACCGCCTCTTCGATCAGCGCGTGGGTACCGATGACGAGGTCTACGGTTCCGACCGCCAGATAATCGTAAATTTTATTTTTCTTCGCCTTGGTCGTCGATCCGGTCAGAAGAGCGACCCGATAACCGAGGGATTCCAAAAGCGGAGCCAGTTGGTCGTAATGTTGAGCGGCGAGAATCTCGGTCGGCGCCATCAAGGCCGCCTGATACCCGTTTTCCAGCGCGCTCCAAAGAGCATAGGCGGCACAGAGCGTCTTCCCGCTTCCGACGTCGCCCGTCAACAGACGGTTCATGAGAAAACCGCTTGCGAGGTCCCGGTCGATCTCCGCAAACGTGCGCTTCTGCGCGCCGGTCGGTTCATACGGAACTCCGGCAAGTAGACGACCCGACGGAGGCGGCGTAAAAACCTTGTCCGTCTTCGTTTTTTCCTTTGTCCCCGCCATACGGAGAAGAATCCCGAAATCGTAGATTTCTTCAAAGGCAATTCTCTTTTTGGCTGTTTCCAGCATCTCGGGCGACTCGGGAAAATGAATGCCCCGCAGCGCGTAGCCGATGTCGCAAAGCCCGTATTTCTGCCGGATCGTCAAAGGCAGGCTCTCGCGGATTCCATCCTTGGTAGCAGGAGAAAGCAATACCGTCAAGGCGCCCGATACGGCGGCGCCCATCTGCTTTTGCGTGATGCCGTTTGTCAAGGAATAGAGCGGCGAAAACGGACGGAGCGAAACGCCGTCCCCCGCCGGTTCACAGACGGGAGAAGCCATGGAAACAGCGGTTCCGACCCGCTTGACACGGCCGAAAAACCGGTACGTCTCCCCCTGCGAAACGCTGTCTTTGATATAAGGTTGGTTAAAGTACGTGATCTGACAGGAACCCGTCTCATCGAACGCCCGGAATTTGGTGAGGACCATGCCCCGGCGGATCGTCACGGTCGACGGCCGGTTCGCTACGGTCAGAACAAGGGAACAGACCGCTTCGGAGACGATCGAAGAAACCGTGCGGACGTCTCCGCGATTCTCATAGGCGCGGGGATAATGAAGAGCGGCGTCATAGACGGTATCAATGCCGATCCCGTGAAGAGCTTCCGCCTTTTTCGGGCCGATCCCGAGCAGATCGGTCACGGGGGAGCACCGTCCCGTCGCAAATCGGTTCTTCGCCATACCGCGTCCCCGTCCTTTCTCACTTTTCTGCAAAAAATTATAACATATCAGCCTTTTTTAGTCAATAAATTATTGAAAAAACCTTTTTATTGTGCTAGAATGAAACATAACTACAAAAAATTGAACCGGAGGACTCCCATGCAAAAGGTGGAACCGAAGATTTTACCGGGCTTTCTGGAACTGCTTCCCGCCGACCAGATCGCTTTCAACAAAATGAAAGAAACCATCCGGAACGTCTATGAGCGTTTCGGTTTTCTGCCCCTTGATACGCCCGTGCTCGAATACGCGGACGTGCTTCTCGCTAAAGCGGGCGGCGAGACGGAAAAACAGATTTACCGCTTTCAAAAAGGCGATGCCGATATTGCCATGCGCTTTGATCTGACGGTGCCGCTGGCGCGTTACGTGGCCATGCATCAGAACGACCTCGCATTTCCTTTCAAACGGTATCAGATCGCCAAATCCTACCGCGGCGAACGCCCGCAACACGGCCGTTTCCGCGAATTTTATCAGTGCGACATCGACGTGATCGGCAGTGAAAGCCTCGACCTCATCTATGATGCCGAAATGCCGGCCATCATCTATCAGGTCTTCACGGAACTCGGCATCGGCAAATTCACGGTCCGCATCAACAACCGCAAGATTCTCGGCGGTTTCTTCGAGGCTCTCGGCCTTTACGACAAAGTGACCGATATTCTCCGCATCATCGACAAGATGGAAAAGGTGGGAGAGGGGGTGGTCGCAAGCGAGCTCGATAAGCTCGGGTGCGATCCCGATTCCGTTCGGAAGATTCTCTCCTTTATCGGCATCACGGGAACCAATGAAGAAAAGATCGGTGCTCTCCGTTCCCTCGGCTGTGAAAGCGTTTCCTTTGCGGAAGGAGTGAACGAACTTTCCGCCGTTCTCGCTTCCCTGCGTGATTTCGGCGTACCGGAGGACTATTTCACCGTCGATCTGACGATCGCCCGCGGGCTGGATTACTACACCGGCACCGTGTATGAGACAAAGCTCGATGAGTACCCGGGGCTGGGCAGTATCTGTTCCGGCGGCCGGTACGATAACCTCACCGGGTTCTATACCGACCAGCGGTTGCCCGGCATCGGCGTTTCCATCGGTCTGACCCGTCTGTTTTCCCAGTTAAAGGAAGCCGGTCTGATCGCCGAAGAAAAGAAGACCGTGATCGACGTTCTCGTCGTCCCGATGGATAAGGAATCCATGCCTTGCGCACTGGAAGCGGCCGGCACTTTCCGTGCGGCCGGACTTGCCGTCGACGTGTACTATCAGGAAAAGGGCATGAAACCCAAAATGAAGTACGCCAACCGGATCGGCGTGCCGTTTGCCGCCATCATCGGCGAAAGCGAACGCGCGGAACACAAAGTGATGCTGAAAGATATGTTCGGCAGTGAGCAGGACGTCTGCTCCTACGAAGAAGCAATTCAAAAGATCAAAACGGGCAGATAAGCCCCGAAAGGACAATATTATGGCTGAATTGATGACCAAAAACGACAAAAGAACACATTATTGCGGGGAACTCCGGGAGAGCGACATCGGCAAGACCGTCTGCGTGATGGGCTGGTGCTCCCGTGTCCGCGACCTCGGTTCCCTCATCTTCATCGACCTGCGCGACCGCACGGGCATCGTGCAACTCGCGTTCGACGAAAACTCCGACAAAGAAGACTTTAACAAAGCGTGGGGAACCCGTACCGAATACGTGGTCGTCGCGCACGGAACCGTCCGGATGCGCAGTTCGATCAACGATCAGATCCCGACCGGACATATTGAGATCGCCGTATCCGGCTATAAGATTCTCTCGGCCGCCAAGACGACGCCTTTTGAGATTTCCGACAGCGTCAACGTCCGTGACGAACTGGCTTTGCAGTACCGTTATCTCGATCTGCGCCGTCCGTCGCTGACCCGCAATATGCTGATGCGCCATGAGATCGCCAAAGCGGCACGCGACTACTATTATCAGAACGGATTTGTGGAGATCGAAACCCCGATGATGATCAAATCCACGCCCGAGGGTGCCCGCGACTATCTGGTTCCCTCCCGTGTCCACAAGGGCAGTTTCTACGCCCTGCCCCAGTCCCCCCAGATTTACAAGCAACTTCTCATGGTGGCCGGATTCGACCGCTATATCCAGCTCGCCCGTTGCTTCCGCGACGAGGACCTGCGTGCCGACCGTCAGCCGGAATTTACGCAGATCGACCTGGAAATGTCGTTCGTCACACAGGACGATATTATGGAAATGAACGAGGGCTTCATTGCCTATCTGTTCAAGACCGTGCTGAACGTGGACGTGCCTCTGCCCCTGCCCCGTCTGACCTACGCGGACGCCATGAACCGTTACGGCTCCGACAAGCCGGATACCCGCTTCGGCATGGAGATACAGAACGTTTCCGACCTTGTGAAAGATTGCGGCTTCTCCGTCTTCTCCGGTGCCGTACAGAACGGCGGTTCGGTACGCGCCATTGTGGCCAAAAACGGTGCCGGAATCCTCACCCGCAAAGAGATCGATAAACTGACCGAACACGCCAAGGGCATCGGTGCCAAAGGTCTTGCCTACGTTCGCTGGGTAGAAGAAGAACCCACCTGCTCGTTTGCCAAATTCCTCGCCGACGGCGAACTCTCGGCGATCCTCTCCCGCATCGGCTGTGAGCGCGGCGACGTTGCCCTGTTCGTGGCCGACAAAGACCGCGTGGTTCTGCCCACGCTCGGTGCTCTGCGTCTGACCGTGGCGAGACAGATGAATATCATTCCCGAACAGTATAACTTCCTGTGGATCACCGAATTTCCGTTCTTTGAGTGGAACGAGGAAACGCAACACTGGGACGCGATGCACCATCCTTTCACCATGCCGCTTGACGAAGATATTGACAAACTCGACGGCGACAAGGGGGCGGTTCGCGCGCAGGCCTACGACCTTGTTCTCAACGGTATCGAGCTGTCCTCCGGCTCTGTCCGTATCACCGATCCGGCTCTCCAACAGAAGATGTTCACCCTGCTCGGTCTGACCAAAGAGGAGATCGACGCCAAATTCGGCTTCCTCGTCGACGCCTACAACTACGGTGCGCCTCCGCACGCCGGTGCGGCTCTCGGCCTCGACCGGCTCGCCATGCTGATGTGCGGTGCCGACAGTCTGCGTGATGTCGTGGCTTTCCCGAAGGTGCAGAACGCCAGCGAACTGATGTCCGGCGCTCCGACTCCCACCGATAGCAAAGCCCTTGCCGATCTTGGCATTGCCGTGATTGCCAAAGAACAGTAAACCAAAAAATGTAAAAACTCCGCCTTAAAGGGCACCTGCGATAAAGCAGGTGCCCTTTTGCGCGCATAAAAGCAATTTTGGCATGGATGCGAAGGAATTGTAGTTACTTTTCAAAACAAAAATGAGAGGATACTACAATGAAAGAACTAAAAAACAAATTTGAAATCACTTATCACGAAGAAAACGGTTATCTTTATCCCGACCTCGCTCTGCCGGAGCAGACACATTACCCGATCGGCGAATACGGTGATCTGCACCTTGCTTTTTTGAAAAAGAACAGGAAAGCGATTTACACCACTTTGCTGACAACGGGCAAACTCAACGAACATCTTCACGAAGTGGACGAGCAGGCACACGAAATGGTAAGGGACATTGTTGCCCGCCTCGCCGCCGAACGTGGCGTGAATGAAACTTTTAAAGCCAAGAATGCGCTTCTGTGGGTGCAGGAGATGAATAACTGCAAAGCCGCCGCTGAGGAGATCGTTCTGCGGGAAGTAGTCTATCAATAACCGTATGCATAATGCGAGGGATTTCTCATAAAAAGCGGGTATGGAGTCGCGTTTCACGACTCCATACCCACTTTTTATTTACCGATAATTCCAATATCAAATATTTTTTCTCTAAACGGCAAACGATACATTTTCAAGGGATATTTAGTTACAGTACATGAAAAATAATGATTTGCATTGTATGCATTGATATTATCCAAATAGCATACAGTGTATTTTTGGACGCCATCATAATCCTGCTGATATACGGTAGCTGGTTTTGCGTTCATAGCAACTGGAAATTGATACCACATTGTGTAGTGAAAAGCAAAAACCAATTCTATTGCGATTCCGATAATTGTCTCGCAAAAAAGATTTCTCCCGTCACCTTTATACTTGATGCCGTTTTGTACTACCGTTATCGGTAAAATATCGTCATTCTCAATTTTATACAGGCGTTCTTCAATGGCGGAATCCACATGAGCCCCCAACTTATCAGCAACAATTCTGATTACGTTCTCGCGAGAAAGCGGCTTGAAACCGTTAGACAAGAAATCGATTATTATTTCATTTTTCCATTTCTCAAAGGTCATATAAGTTGATCTGACAATATCTTTGTTGTCAAGATCCTCATTCACACAGAATACACACGTTTTATCCTTACCGTTACAGGATACACCAACAAGATTGTATTGCGGAACCAAGTTTTGTGCTGCCATTGGACTATACAAAGGGAAAAACAATGAGCTATCGTAATTGCAACGCTTACACAGCGATTCACAATTTGTTGTATATGTTACCAATGCTCGAAGCGTTACTGCTATAGTATTCGCATATTGTGTCCTCATATCGGACGCTATCGGCAGTTGTAAAGCGCTTTTTACTTGCGCCGAAAGAAATTCGATTCGATCGGAAAATTCCTTTTCTAATTCTGCCGGCGTTCTTTTTCTCTTTGTCCCATAATTTGCTTTCATTCAGTTCCTCACCTCAATTCATCGCAGATTTTGAGCGGTTCTTCCACACGGGTGACGATATTTTGTGACAAACTTTCCGATCACTCCTTTTCGATTTTTTCTTTTGCATAATTAAGACAATTGTCGCAGACCGCTTCACCGGCGTGTTTTAATTGACCGCAATTCTCACAAAAATCGTAATCGTCGGTGGTGAAATCGGCATCGCACGCAAAGCAGTGAAATTTGCCGGTTTTGCCATCAAAAGCGAGTTGCTCTTCTCTGCATTCGGGGCACTCATATACTGGGAAATCACGCCCTTCTTTTCCGCACCGATAAGAACTGATTCCGAGTTCATTTTCGACAT
>JAGHUY010000220.1 GCA_018064545.1 Candidatus Apopatosoma intestinale
CGGCCGTCATCCCGTCGTCGAGCAGTCGACCGATATGCTTTTTATTCCCAACGATACCGATATGGACGCGGCGGGGAAACGTTTTATGCTCATCACCGGTCTGAATATGGCCGGTAAATCCACCTATATGCGTCAAGTCGCACTCATCACGCTGATGGCGCAGATCGGTTCTTTCGTTCCGGCGAGAGCCGCTCATATCGGCGTGGTGGATAAGATTTTTACCCGTGTTGGGGCGTCCGACGATCTGGCCATGGGCAAATCCACCTTTATGCTCGAAATGAGTGAGGTGGCGTACATTCTCGCCAACGCGACGAACAAGAGTCTGGTGATCTACGACGAGATCGGGCGAGGCACCAGTACGTTTGACGGCATGAGCATCGCCCGCGCCGTCGCGGAATACACCCTTGGCAAAAAGATTGGGGCAAAAACCCTGTTTGCCACGCATTACCACGAACTGACGACCATGGAAGATGAACTCCCCGGCGTGGTCAATTTCCATATCGCGGCTAAGAAAAAGAAAGACGACATCGTGTTTTTACGGAAGATCGTCCGCGGTGCCGCCGATGACAGTTACGGGATCGAAGTTGCCAAACTGGCCGGAGTCCCCCACGACGTCATCCGTCGGGCCGGGGAAGTGCTCGAAGCGTTGAACGCCGGAGACGGTGTTCCGGTGCCGAAAACTCGCCCGGTTCAGGCAGAACCGGAAAACGCCATGCTGTCTTTTGAAAACATGGCGCAGAATGAGATCATGGAAAAACTGGAACAGACGGACATCAACACGCTCACGCCGCTGGAAGCACTCAATCTAATCTACGAAATGAAAAAAATGATTCCGTAAAACGGGATCGGGAAAGGAGCCGGTATGGGCATCATCCATGTACTGGATATGAGCGTCGCCAATCTGATCGCGGCGGGCGAAGTGGTGGAAAGACCCGCTTCCGCCGTCAAAGAACTGGTGGAAAACGCCATGGACGCGGGCGCACATACGATCACCGTGGAGATCAAACGCGGTGGCGTCTCCTTTCTGCGCGTGACGGACGACGGGTGCGGAATGTCGGATGCCGACGCGGTGTCCTGCCTGCAACGCCACGCCACCAGTAAAATCAAGGATGCCGACGATCTCGCACGCATTCTGGCGCTCGGATTCCGTGGGGAGGCTCTCGCGGCCATCTCATCGGTGACCGATCTTCGAATCTTGACGAGGCTACGCGGCGCCCAGAGCGGGACGCTCGTACACTGTGAATACGGCAAGGTGACGGGGATTGCCGAGGGCGGCTATCCCGAGGGGACGACGGTCATCTGCGAGGGACTCTTTGCCCACGTGCCCGCCCGGTTGCAGTTTTTGAAGTCCGATCAGTCCGAGGGCATGGCCGTCATGGCTTTGATGGAAAAAATGGCTGTCTCCCATCCGGAGATCGCGTTTCGCTTCATTGCGGACGAGCAGTCCAAATTCCATACGACGGGCGACGGCAATCTGAAAAACGCGATCTACGCGGTCTACGGCAGAGAGTTTGCCGGCAAAATGACGGAGGTCTCGGCCTCCTCCGGCGGGATCACCGTGTCCGGCTTTATTTCCACGCCGGAATACGTGCGCGGCAATCGCCATATGGAACTGTTCTTCATCAACTCCCGTCTGGTTTCGAGTAAAACGCTGATTGCGGCACTCGAAAACGCCTATACGTCCTATATCCCCGTCGGCAAGTTTCCTGCCTGTGTGATGTTCTTGAAACTGCACGCCTCGGCTGTGGACGTCAACGTCCATCCGTCCAAGGCGGAAGTCAAATTTCACCGTGAAAAGGAGATTTTCGACGCAGTCTATTACAGTGTGCGCGGCGCGCTGGAAGCGAAGATCGCCCGTCCGGCTCTCGACGTCATCAAAAAGACGCAGGGGATGACCGAGGAAAAGTGGAACGCCGTTTCGGGCTTTACTTCTCTGAAAACCGAAAAACCGGAGCAACTGAGCGTAACCGACGTTCTGCCGGAAAAGAAGCCGGAACCGGCGACACCCGTTTCCTCGCCGAAGCCGGAGCAGAAAGAAACGCCGATTCTGACGCCGAAAAGGGAAGCACCGGAGGTGTTCGCCGAAAAACCGCTTCATGCGCCCTCCACGTTTGATTATGCGGCGGGGATGACGGCACGTGTGGCGGCTCCGACCGGTTTCAAAAAAGA
>JAGHUY010000151.1 GCA_018064545.1 Candidatus Apopatosoma intestinale
CGATGCAGTTTTTTGACTGTGGCGACGAGCGTTTCGCCGGACGCGATGTCGGTAAACTCTATGGTATCGCCGACCTCGATCTGCTGACGCTTTTCGTCATATAGGCGGAGCTCGATGGTCTTTTTCCCGCTCCTTATCATGGCAAACGGCTCGGGTTGCAGTTTCATTCGGTGCACGGTTTCCCCTCCGAAAAAGAAAAAGAGTTTTTTCGCCTTGTCAAATCATTTCCAAGATGGCGCCTAAATAAACGATCCCACGGTTTTCGAGAATTTTCGCAAGTTTCAAACTGTTTTACAATCGGTTAAGCAAGCTTGCGATTTTAAGCAGAGAAACAGTGATCTATATATCGGAAAAGTCATAATCGGATGGATCATAGGCCAAAGATTCCAGATCGGAAAGATCATAATCAGAAATAACATGATCCCAAATCGGGTGGCCTGAGTCCCCATGCACCTTATTAAATACCAGCATTTGCTCTTTTTGATCATCCGACAAAAACGGATTGTTTCTGATTGCCGATGGATTGTAAAATCCAAGGCAAATTTCCATATTGAGTTTTCTCATTTCTTCATCCGACAGTTTTTGATCGTTTGAATAGCCGGGATCATATCCATAATCTTGGCTTTGCCACGTTTTCTTTTCTGATTCCCGCTGCTTCCTGCTCAAACTTTCTTTTATGTATCGAATGATGTCTGCTCGCTTATCCGAGCCTTTATCCTGAGCCGTTTCGTAATATTGCAAAGCTTTTTGATAATCAATTCCAACGCCCTTGCCGGAATAGTAGCAATCTCCCATATGGTTGATAGCATTCACGTCTCCGCTTTCGGCAGCCAAGCGATACCATTTCATCGCTTCATGATAATTCTGCTCCACACCCTCGCCTTTTTCATAGCAGATTCCAAGATTATTTTGCGCGGAGGAATCTCCTTGCTCAGCCGACAGACGATACCATTTCGCGGATTCTTTGCAGTCTTTTTCAACCCCCTGCCCGACAGAGTAGCAAAACCCAAGATAGAACTGGGCACTGCGGTTTCCTTTATTTCCTGCCGATTGGAAGTAAGGAATTGCCAACTGATATTGGCCGCGCCTGTAAAACTGACATCCCGTAAAAAAGTCATCTTCGCCGTTGTCAAGTTCTTCTTTGCTATCAGAAGCGGTTTTGAGAGAATCCTCATCATCAAAAGAACGAATATCCGTTATGATCTCATTCATTTCCTCAAAACTCAATGTGCAAATCTTTTTTTGGGCTTCTTTATAAGACTCTCTGACATCGCTTGATACAAAAGGGTCGCCGCCTATCACCCGGGCTACTGTGTCGAATGTGTCAAGAACTTCATCTATGGATTTGTAATCTTTTGCTACCAGAATGGATTCCAATACGGCAAAGGAATAGTCAAAAAAACTTTTAATACCATCGCTATTCTGAAAGGGACACTCTTGGTCGTTACACGGAATTGGCTTATGCGCAAATTCTTCCATTTGCGCATCATGCATTCTTTTCAGTTGTTGCAGAGCTTTTAAATAGGTAATTTTTGTATCGTTCGATATATACTTATCATTTTGAACGGCTTTTACGATTGTTTTAAAATCCTCCACAGCATTGTTTTTCGATGAATAATGCGTTCCTTTTAAAAACCTTTTCAGAATGATATTTTCGTCAGCCCACATATACAACTCCTCAAAAAAGCAGGTTATTCAATTAACCCCTTATTAAATGATAATGACTTATTCTGTGTTTAAAACTTCTTTCTACGTTTACCGACCTGTAAGATAGAATGCGCTTGCTCTTTTTCTTGACAACTGAATAACGCTCTCCACATGCCCGGTCCTCGGGAACATATCGAGGGCTTCGAGGCGCGTGGGCTCGTAGCCGCGTTCGCGGAGCAGCGCGCAGTCGCGCGCGGCGGTGGCGCTGTTGCAGGAGATCATCACGATGCGCTCGGGCGACATCCGGTCGATCGCGTCGATGACGTCGGCGGAAATGCCCTTGCGCGGCGGATCGACGATAATCACGTCGGGTCTGACGCCGCGTCTTTCCAGTTCCAGCGCGGCCTTGCCGGCATCGGCACAAAAGAACTCCGCATTTTTCACGCCGTTCCGGCGCGCGTTTTCTTTCGCGTTTTCGACGGCGGCGGGGACGATTTCCGCGCCGTACAGTTTCCCGATCTTATCGGACAGAAACAGGCCGATGGTACCGGCCCCGCAGTAGAGGTCGAGCACGGTCTCTCCGCCGGAGAGATTCGCAAACTCTCCCGCGAGAGTGTAGAGCCGTTCGGCACCGGCGCGGTTGACCTGATAAAACGAGAGCGGGGAAATGTCGAAAGTGAGAGAACCGAGGCGGTCGGTGATCGTCTCACTCCCCCAAAGGACGGTGCAGGCTTCCCCCAGTATCTCATTGGTTTTTCGCGTGTTGTGATTGATCTGAATGGATTTTATACATTTGTTTATATTGAGCAAACGCCGCACCAGCACGTCGCTTTTCTGGATTTCTTTTCCATTGATGACAAGGCAGACCATAACCTCTCCCGTGGCTCTCGCATCCCGGATATAGAGGTGACGGATCAGCCCTTTGCCGGTCGCTTCGTCATAGACCGAAACGGCAAAATCCCGCGCCCAAGCGGCCACGGTCTCGGCAATTGTCCGATAAAACGGCGGCGTAAGCAGACAGTCATAGCAGGGGACGAGCCGATGGCTGAGTGTACGGTAAAAACCGAACGTCGGATGCCCCTCGGCATCGGTTCCGGCGGGCAGTTGCGCCTTGTTCCGATAGCCGTCGGTTTCGGGGGACGGAGTGATGGCGGAGACGGGCAGAGAAAAGCCGCCGATGCGGTCAAAATGGGATTGCACCCAACTTTTTTTCAGTGCCAGTTCCGCTTCATAGGAAATGTGGCGGAACAGACACCCGCCACATTTGCCGAACGCGGGACAGGCGGGATCGACGCGCGTGGGGGCGGCGCGAAGCACC
>JAGHUY010000284.1 GCA_018064545.1 Candidatus Apopatosoma intestinale
GACAACCGCCCGCTGTTTTTCGACGAATTTGAGCAGAAGATCGGACAAACGATCTTCGTTTCCGCCACACCGGGTCCCTATGAAAAGGAACACGCCGCCGCTTTTGTCGAGCAGATCATCCGTCCGACCGGGCTTCTCGACCCGCAGGTGGAGGTGCGCCCGCTCGAAGGGCAGATCGACGATCTGATGGGCGAAATTCGCATCCGCGCCGCCCGTCACGAACGGGTGCTGGTCACCACGCTGACCAAAAAGATGGCGGAAGATCTGTGCGAATATCTGGAACTGAACCTCATCAAAGTCCGTTATATCCATCACAACGTGGATTCCATGGAGCGCATGGAGATCATCCGCGATCTGCGTCTCGGCGTCTTTGACGTCCTTGTCGGCATCAATCTGCTCCGCGAGGGACTCGATCTGCCGGAAGTGTCGCTGGTCGCCATTCTCGACGCCGACAAAGAGGGATTGCTCCGCTCCGAGACCTCTCTGATCCAGACGATCGGACGGGCGGCGCGTAACGAAAACGGCACGGTCATCATGTACGCCGACGTCATCACGCGGTCCATGCGGATCGCCATCGACGAGACGAACCGCCGCCGTTCCATTCAGGACGCCTACAACAAGGCGCACGGCATCACGCCGAAAACGATCGTCAAGGAAATCCGTGACATTATTGAAATCTCGTCGAAAGAGAGTATCGAAAAGGCGTCCGGAAACAAGATGTCGGCAAAACAGCGGAACACGCTGATCGAAAAGTTGACAAAAGAAATGAAAGAAGCCGCAAAAGCCCTCGATTTCGAGCGCGCCGCCTATCTGCGCGACGCCATCGCCAAGATTCGGGGCGAGGCCGCCAAAGAAATGAAATCTTAGCAAGACTCCGAAAGAAGGAACCGTATGCCCGCCAAAGAACTGCATGTAAAAGGCGCCCGCGTCAACAACTTAAAAGACGTGGACCTCACCATCCCGCGCGACGCGTTCGTCGTCTTCACCGGCCTGTCCGGGTCCGGCAAATCGTCGCTTGCGTTCGACACCATCTACGCCGAGGGACACCGACGTTTCGTCGAGTCACTCTCCTCGTATGCCCGGATGTTTTTGGGGCAGATGGACAAGCCCGACGTGGACTTTATCGAGGGGCTCTCCCCCGCCATCTCCATCGATCAGAAGACGACCTCCAAAAACCCGCGTTCCACCGTCGGCACCGTGACGGAAATCTACGATTATCTGCGTCTGCTCTATGCCCGGATCGGCATTCCGCACTGCCCCGTCTGCGGAAAACCGATCATCCGGCAGTCGACCGATACCATCATTGAAAAGATCATGGAACTCCCGCAGGGGACCAAATTCATTCTGTGCGCTCCCGTCGTGCGCGGCAAAAAGGGAATGCACGAAAAAATCTTTGACGACGCCCGTAAAAACGGATACGTCCGCGCCCGCGTCGACGGCACTGTCTACGACCTTGACGACGTGCCGAAACTGGAAAAGAATATCAAACACACCATTGAGATCATCATCGACCGCCTCATCATGAAGCCCGACATCCGCGCCCGCCTCTCCGATTCCTTGGAAACCGCGCTGTCGCTCGCCGACGGGCTCGCCGTCGTCTATCTGCCGGATGAAGACCGCGTGATGACGTTTTCTCAGAATTACGCCTGTGAAGAGCATGGAATCAGTCTGGGGGAACTGTCGCCGCGTATGTTTTCGTTC
>JAGHUY010000240.1 GCA_018064545.1 Candidatus Apopatosoma intestinale
TATCACGTTCCGTGCGCTTAATGAATCCGACTTTGTCCGGATCGCCGGGATTATGCTGAGTGACACCAAGAAGACGCTTGCCGAGCGGGGCATCGATATGATGTGGACGCCCGCCGTTGAGGCGTTTATCGCCAAAAAGTCGTATTCCGAAAAATACGGTGCGCGGAATATGCGCCGTTTCATCTCCCGCGAGATCGAGGACGTGGCGGCCGAAAAGATTATTTCGGATTATGAAAAGAAGATCACGCTTATCACGATCGAGTGCGATGGGGAGAGACTGGATATTCAGACAAAATAGAAATAAGGGGTGCCGTGTGCGATAACGCGGCACTTTTTTCTTCCTTATTATATAGTTTTTTTCCTTTGACGACCGGTTGTGGCATTTGTCCAGGAATCGACGGGAATGATGCAAAACCTTGTGCAATCTGTCGAAAATGAAGAATTGCGAAAAAATGTGGATTTTTCTCTTGATTTTTCGGTTTTGATGGAGTATAATTGAAACATCTTTTTTGAATACCGTTTGCCGATATAGGTCCGGATAGAATGGCCCGGACGTTTCTACCGCACGCCAAGTTGCGACTATTGGTGAAACAGAAAATCGAGATCCCCGTTTTTTGGCGAGGTTCTTTTCGGTTTTGTATGGGCAAACAGACTTTTCGGAGTCTGTTTTTTTATTTTTTGAGAGAGAAGGTGCCGCGATGAAAGCATTGGAAGAGAAGATCGTCCGCGAAGGCCGGATTCTGCCCGGGAATATTCTCAAAGTGGGCAGTTTTCTCAATCAGCAACTCGACGTCGATTTCCTGATGGAAATGGGCGCAGAAGTGGCACGCCTCTATCAGGGGGAGAAGATTACCAAAATACTGACGATCGAAGCATCGGGAATCGCCATTGCGACGGCTTTTGCCGCGCATCTGCACGTTCCCGTTGTTTTTGCGAAAAAGCATCACAGCGCCAACCAGTCGGATGACGTGTATCATGCCACGGTTACGTCCTTTACGCATGGAAACACCTATGAGGCCATCGTGGCAAAAGAGTATCTGCACGCCGGTGACCGCGTTCTTCTCGTCGACGATTTTCTCGCAACGGGAGAGGCACTGCGCGGCCTGATCGCCATCACGAAAGCGGCAAACGCCGACCTTGTCGGTTGTGCGATCGCCATAGAAAAAGGATTCCAGCGCGGCGGGGACTCTCTGCGCGCACAGGGAATCCGCGTTGAATCGCTCGCTATCATCGACGCGATGTCCGTGGAAAACGGCATTGCCTACCGCCGGTCTTAGCAGGGCGGTTTTCTGTTTTCGTATGTCAAACGAAAGTTTACATAATAAATTATTTTTTCAAAGGAGACTCATCATGAAGAAGATTCTTTCTCTTGCACTCGCAGCTTTGATGCTCGTGTCCGTGCTCGCCATGACCGCCTGCGGCGAAACCGGCGACTATGACATCACGGTCGGCGCCGTCTATATCGGCAGTCAGACCGAAGAATCCGGCTATACCGCGGCACATAGCAATGGCATCAAGGAAGCCATCCGTCAGCTTGAAGCAGAGGGCTATAAAGTCAAATTGCTCGTTCAGGACAACGTTCCCGAAGAGGACGGCGCCGTGACGAACGCCATTGACACGCTTGCCGGACAGGGCAGTGACATCATCATCGGTATCAGTTTCGGCTATCTGAACGCGTTTAACGAAGCTGCCGGCAAAGAAGAATATAAAGATATTGTCTTTTCTCACGCCACCGGTTATCTTTCCAACGAAACCAACTTCAACAACTATTTCGGCAGAATCTATCAGTCCCGCTACCTTTCCGGTATCGCGGCCGCTCTGAAAGCCAAGGAAATCGGCCCTGCCGATGACGGCAAATATCATCTCGGCTACGTGGCCGCCTACGGCACCGAGTACGCGGAGACTTGCAGTGGTATCAACGGCTTCACCCTCGGCGCTCAGTCCGTTCTCGGCACCGATGTCACCGTTTATGTCAAAACCCTTAATACCTGGGGCGATCCCGCACTGGAAAAACAGGCCGCAGAAGCTCTGATCAACACCTATAAGTGCACCGTCATCACCCAGCACTCCGACAGTGCTCAGCCTCAGATCGCGGCGCAGAACGCCGGCGTTTTCGGTTGCGGTTACAACTCCGATATGACGAGCGACGCTCCGAACGCTCACCTGATCGCTCCGATCTGGCATTGGGACGTTTACTACAAACTGGCGATCGGAACCGCTATGCAGGATAAACTCGCCGGTACACCCACCGCAAACTTCATGAGCAAGGTCGGCGTATACTACGGCGGTCTGAAAGAGGGCTTCATCGACATCTCCGCTTTCACTGCCAACTGCACCTCTGATACCGAAGCAAAAGTAAACACCGTCAGAACCATGATCGAAAACGGTGAATGGGACGTCTTCTCCAATGTGAAACTCTCCTTTGACGCAAACGGCAAGGTTGTTAAGACCGTTGCTCCTCTGAAAACCAACAACGGTATCGTTGTGATCTCCGAAGACAACTCGACTTACAGCGTTGTGGCAAACGGCGCGGCTTCCGTCGTTGGCGGTGCTTCCGAAGTTGACGGCATCATCAAGGGCAGCATGAACTATTTCGTTGAGGGCATCATCGACGTCACCAACGGCTGATTCTAAACGATAAGGAGTTTCTTATGGCAGCGGAATATGCAATAGAACTGAAAAACATTACCAAAACGTTCGGCACGCGAGTCGTTGCCAATAAGAATGTCAATTTGTCTCTCCGACAGGGCGAAATTCTCGCCCTGCTCGGGGAGAACGGCTCCGGAAAAACGACGCTGATGAATATGCTTTCGGGCATATACCGTCCGGATTCCGGGGATATTTTCGTCAATGGCGAAAGAGTGGATATTACCTCTCCGGAGGATGCAAAGAAGCTGGGCATCGGCATGGTGCACCAGCATTTTAAACTTGTAGACATTTTTTCTGCGGCGGATAATATCTGGCTCGGCAGAGAAAAGAAAACCTATCATTTCCGTGAAAAACTGGCGGCGGCAGAAGAGGGCAAAAAAGGTGCCGCCAAGATCGGCGCGTTTTTGAAAGAGGGATGCCGCGCCGCCCGATTCGGTTTTTCGGAGCAACTGCTCCGCAAGAACCGCTATGAAGAAATCGAAAAAATCAGCCGTACTTTCGGCTTTGAAATAGACCCGACCAAGAAAGTATACAATATGGCGGTCAGCGAAAAGCAGACGCTTGAAATCATTAAGGTTCTGTATTACGGCGCCAAAGTGATCATTCTTGATGAGCCGACCGCTGTTCTGACCGTTCAGGAAACGAAAAAACTCTTTGACGTTCTCCGCAAAATGAAAGCGGAGGGACATTCGATCATTATCATTACGCATAAACTCAACGAGGTACTGGAAATCAGCGACCGCGTGACCATTCTCCGCAAGGGCGAGTACATCGACACGGTGGAGACCGCTCAGGCGACGGAGCAGAGTCTGACCGATATGATGGTCGGCCACAAAGTCGATCTGAATATCGAGCGTCCGCTCATCGAAAAGAAAAAGCCGCTTCTCGAAATCCGTGATCTTTCCATCAAGAACGACGAGGGGGCATTGGCTGTCAGAAACCTCAACTTCTATATTCGCGGCGGCGAGATTCTCGGCGTGGCGGGCATCGCGGGATGCGGACAGAAAGAACTCTGCGAGGCGATCGCGGGACTCCGCCCGATCGAGAGCGGTGCCATCGTTCATAAGGGTGAGAGCATTGTGGGCTTGCCTCCGAAAGCCATTATCGAAAAGGGTATCGCGATGAGTTTTATTCCGGAGGACCGTCTCGGCATGGGACTTGCTCCCTCGCTTTCCATCATTGACAATATGCTTCTCAAATCCTACCGCGACGGCAATCCGTTCCATCCGTTCATGGATCGCAAGCGCGGCAGAGCAGAGGCGGAAACCGTTGTCCGCGAACTCGGCGTTGTGACGCCGTCCGTGGAAACGCCGGTGCGCCGTCTCTCCGGCGGTAACGTGCAAAAGATTCTTGTCGGGCGTGAGATCAAGAGCGGCCCGAACGCCATTGTTACGGCCTATCCCGTCCGGGGACTCGACATCAACTCATCCTATGCGATCTACAACATTCTGAATCAGCAGAAGAAAAATGACGTCGGCATCCTGT
>JAGHUY010000363.1 GCA_018064545.1 Candidatus Apopatosoma intestinale
GTCCTCCAACCGCTCGATACGGGTCGGCAACTCGATCTCGGTGAGAGACGTGCAACCGCGGTAGGCAAAGGCGGGAACGGACGTGTTCTCCGATCCGACGACGAAAGAGGTGAGCTCACGGCAACCGTAAAACGCATAGGCCGAAATCCATCGGAGTTCCGAGAAAGCAGGCAGTTCTTTCAGCGCCACACAGCCGAAGAACGCGGCCTCTCCGACGGACGTAACGGAATCGGAAAGAACGACTGTTTTGAGTTTCTGACAACTGTCAAACGTATTGGCGGGAATTTCCGTAATGTTTGCCAGCAGATTGACGGTCTGAACACTGGTATTGTAGAAAACGCCGGTGCCGAGTTTTGTGACGGTGGCGGGAACGGTGATTTCGACAAAGGAATCGTTATAGCAACCGGAAAACGCCAGATTGCCGATGGCTTTTACGGTGGCGGGGATCACGGGAGCGGGAAGTTCGCGGCAGTTATAGAACGCATAAGCCCCGATTTCTTCCAAAGATGAAGAGAAAGACAGGTCGCGGAGGAGCACGCAGTCGGCGAACAGATAGGCACTCAACTTCCGAAGGCCGGAGACGTCGGCTTTTTTGATGGCGGAACAGTAACGGAACGCAAACATACCGATCTCTTTTACCTGCGGCAGGATCGCCTCATCAAACGAGGAACAGCCGGAAAAGGCATAGGAGCCGATTTTCGTAAGAGACGCGGGGAAAGCCGGGGTGTCCAGAGCCGAACAACCGTAAAAAGCGAACTGACCGATCTCTGTCAGCCCCTCCGGCAACCGGATGGCAACGAGCGCGGAGCAGGTATCAAACGTGCTGTCCGGCAATACGGTCAGATCACCGGGAAGAACGGCACGGGAAAGAGACGAGCAGTACTTGAAAACGCCGTTCCCGAGTTCTGCGTGATCCGGCACCTTGATTTCGGAAAGCGCGGAGCAGGAGCAGAACGCGTAACTGCCGATCGAACGGACGGTTGCGGGAAGATTGATTTTTCTCAGGTTCGCACATTCAAAGAAAGCACTGCCGCCGATTTTTTCAAGGGTATCGGGCAGCGTCACGGACGTGACGGCGGAATAGGCAAAGGCGCCGTCCGCCACGGAAAGCGTCCCGTCCGGCACGGTGTATTCCGGAGAAGCGGTCGCTTTGGCGGCGGGGAACAGAGCCAGTGTCTTTCCCCCGTCGGCAAACAGAACGCCGTCGGAAACGGTATAGGTGGGATGAGCATCGGAAACGGTAAA
>JAGHUY010000296.1 GCA_018064545.1 Candidatus Apopatosoma intestinale
TACGGAACGTGGAACAGTTTATCGTAAAAATCGTATCCCATCAGTTCCGCCACCTTGAACCATTGCTGGAAATGGAGAATCTGCTGAGCGGACGTGACGTAGATGGCTTTGTCGAAATGATAGGTGCGATGGCGGTAGACGGCCGCCGCAATGTCACGCGTGGGATACAGCGTAGACCCGTCGGTTTTGAGGATCAGACACGGCGGCATCCCGTATTCGGACAGATCGACGATCGACGCACCGTTGTCGATTTTTAAAAGTCCTTTATCCCGCAGCAGTTGCACCTGTTCGGGCATTTTGTCGGTATAGAAACTCTCACCTGCGTAACTGTCGAACGTGATGCCGAGCCGGCGGTACGTTTTCTGATACTCTTCGAGGCTGACGTCCTTGAACCACCGCCAGAGAGCCAGATTCTCTTCATCGCCCTCTTCCAGTTTGCGAAATTCGGCACGTGCCGCGTCCGCCAGTTCCGGTTTGCCGGGGATTCCCTTTTCCCCGTCTCCGGTGATCTCGTTATTGATGCGGACGTACAGTTTGACAAGCTCGTCCACGCCGCCTTTCTCAATCGTTTCCCGATCGCCCCACAGGCGGTAAGCGACGATCAGTTTGCCGAACTGCGTCCCCCAGTCGCCGAGATAATTGATCCCGACGCAGGAATAGCCCGCGTACTCATGAAGCAGTTTCAGCGAATGGCCGATCACCGTCGTCCCGAGATGGCCGATATGGAAGGGTTTGGCCACGTTCGGGGACGAATAGTCGAGGACGACGGTCTTGCCGCTACCCTCCTCCGAGGCCCCGTAAGCCGCTCCTTTTTCGAGAATCTCCGGCAGAATCTTTCCGCCGAGATACGTGTCGGAAAGACGGAAATTGAGATAACCGCCCGCCACCGTAATTTCCGAGGCGCCCTCGGGCAGATGCCCGTTCAGTTCCCCGGCCAGTTTTACAGCGATCGCGGGCGGAGCCGCGCGAAGCGTGCGGGACAGACGGAAGCAGGGGAAAGCCACGTCGCCCATGCTGTCATCCGGCGGATATTCGAGCAGTCCCGCAATCTCCGCCGCCGTCGGCAAAGGGGCATCCGGGAATGCCGCGGTAAGAGCCCGTTCCAGAGCCTCCGCCGTTTTTTTCTTGAATTGGTTCATAAAAAATCTCCTTGCCCGGGAAATTCCCCGGAAACTTCGGCGAACACGCGGGTTTCCCGCATCCGGGCCGGAAAACACCGGCTCCGCCGCCATCATAAGCAATATTTATCTATTATACCAAGTATTATACTACAAAAAAATCGCGGTTTCAAGACAAATTGAAAGAAAAATGAAAATAACGGGGGGTTCTTCCTTTTCTCACACGGGGGTTTCTTCCTTTTCTCACAAAAATCTTGAAAAAACGGGTCGCTTGTGATACAATGAAAAAACAAAAAACGAAAGAGGAATCGGGAACATGACGAACGTAGAGCGCATCCGCACTGTTCTTGACGGGAAAAAGCCGTCGGACCGTCTGCCGCGGATCGAATGGGCGGCCTGGTGGGGCGACACGCTGAATAAATGGTATGAACAGGGGCTGACCCGCGACGTTTCGTGGGATCGGTTGCAAACGCATTTCGGGCTTGATTATATGCGCCGCATCTGGTTGCCGCTCCAAAAACCGTCCTGTCCGCGTCCCGCGTCTCACGGGGCACCGATCATGGAAGACGAGGCGGATTACGAAGCCCTGAAACCGCATCTGTTCCCCACGGAAGCGGACGAAAATTATCGGAAAAAGATGGCGGATTTCCGCTCTCTCGTCCCCGGGCACGAGGCCGGAGAGACGGCCGTATGGGTCTCTTACGACGGGTTTTTCTGGTTCCCGCGCGAGTTGTTCGGCATCGAAAATCACCTGTATTCGTTCTACGATTACCCGGAACTCTATCACCGGGTCTGCTCCGACCTGTGCGACTATATCATCGGCAAGCTCGATGCGATCTTCTCCGTCATGACGCCGGAATTTTTCGTGATTTCGGAAGATATGAGTTATAACAACGGGCCGATGCTGTCAGAAGCGTTGTTCGATGAATTTCTCCTGCCCTATTACCGACGGCTGATCCCCGAAATCCATCGGCGAGGATGCAAGGTCATCATCGACACCGACGGCGACGTGTCCATGATGATCCCGTGGCTGATCCGGGCCGGGATCGACGGCGTTCTCCCGCTCGAACGGCAGGCCGGCGTGGATATCAACGCTCTGCAAGAGCGGTTCCCCGATTTTCTGTTCCTCGGCGGGTATGATAAGATGGTCATGACCGGAAGCGAAGAGCG
>JAGHUY010000182.1 GCA_018064545.1 Candidatus Apopatosoma intestinale
AAACAGATGCCCGGCGTCCAGCCGGTAAAGCCCGGTTTTCCCGGAGCATTCCAAGCCTTTTTCGGTCTCCCGCACGTCGGCTCCGGCCATCCGTCCGAGTGCCTCGCGATAATCCGCTTCCGTCGCGGACCCGACGAGTACGGGGTAGGAGACGATCTTCTCGGAGAGAACGGACGTGTTCAGATAGATCGAACTTTTACCGAGCAGCGCGTTTACGTTCCGGACGATTTCTCCGTCATAATAATTCTTCTGCCGATAGCGGAACCAGACGAGCCCGGCCAGTGCCGCATCCAGAACGATCAGGAACACCAGCGCGAGCGTTTTGATTTGTTTTGAACTCATTTTTCATCCTCCGTTTTCGGCCAAGGACGCGAAAAGCACCGGTGCCAGATGCCGGAGGAATCCCCGTCCTCACGGATCACGATGGCCACGCGCAGATCAAAGCGTAACGAGTCATCCGAGAAAAGCGCCAGCCATTCCATCGGGTTCTGCGAAAACTGGAATCGGCTGTTCGTTCCGGACAGGAAGACAAGCGAAAACGTGCATCCGGTTATTTTCCCGTGATACAGTTCAAAAGAGGCCGCCCCGTGCGTTCCGTCCCTGATGACGGGAATGTTCTGATAGGTAAACCCATAGGAAACACGGGCGAGGTCGTTTTCCAGAGTCAGTTCCGAAAGGACAAGCGAAACGCCCGGCGACGCCAGAATATCCGAAAAAAGCGGCAGTTCGTCCAAGAACATGGACGTCGCGCCCAAGCAGTTGAGCGCATCCGCTTCCCCGGACAGGGCGAGCGGAGCGGCGTAATCATAGGAGGTGATGCTGAACGTGCAGGTGCCGTCGGTCTCGATTTTGAGCATCCGTCCGTCTTCGTAGTACGTCAGCGTGCCGTCCGTCTCCCGATGACAAACGGCTTTGTCCGGGCTCATCGAAAGCATCCGGAGAACCGTCTGCAACGCGTCGGGGGAAAGAAGATTCCGATACCCGGAAGTCGCGCGGATCACCGGGACGGAAAGACGCCCGCCGATCACGGGGACCGTCTGTTCCCCCCTCGTCGGCGCGGAAAGAGGCGCGTAACTCTGCCAATAGGTCGTATTCTTCAAAAAAGAAAAGGCTTCGGTGTCCCGATAACTACTATATGCCAAGTAAAAATTTGTGTTAAAAGACGCTTTCCCCACGACCGGCAAAGCGTGATCGTACCGGTACAGATGACAGTGGCCGGACAGGTCGCGCGTCAGCATACAGAGGAAAAAGCCGTTTTCGTTTTCAAACCCAAGCCGTTCGGGCGTGATCGGAAGATAGTTGCTGGACGCGAAAACGATGCACTCATAGAGCCGCTCGTCGGTCACGGTATGCGTCAGTTTCCCGGAGTCCGACAGTTGATATAAAAGAGATTTCGGCAGTTCGGTATGATATTTGATATACAGGTAGTCGCCGTCGCACACGTCGGAAAAAAGCGCGTCGCCCTCCCGATCGGGCAGGGCCGCGGCATAGTCGCTTTTCTCGAAGAACATCTCATAATAGGCGAGCAGTTCGCCCTCCATGGCGGAAAGCCCATCAGACGTGAACACCGCATAGGCTTGTCCGGCATTTTCCGCGCGCACCGCGACCATGGCCGGAGAGACCAGCGTCTTCCGGTAGTACTCGGTATAGTTGTATTTGACGTCCTCGTTTTTCAGTTTCCGATAGTCGTCGAGGGTAAAATCCGCCGCGTCTGCCGTCTGATACAGCATCATATAGACCGTGGCAAGACAGACGAGAACCACGAGCAAAATGGCGATCAGAACCGTTTGCACCGTTTTCCAAACCGTATGACGCTTCATCGTTCCCGCCTCCTTTTTTACGAATTGTCGGTCAGTTTGCACACGTAGGGCAACCGGACGACGGTCGTCGTCCCCCGGCCCACTTCGCTCTCGACCTGAATGGTGCCGCCGTGCGCGTCCAGAATCTCCTTGGCAATGGCAAGCCCCAGTCCCGTACCGCCCGCGTCACTGCTGCGGGCTTTCTCCACACGGTAAAACCGCTCGAACAGATGCGGCAAATCTTCTTCGGGGATCCCCATACCGTTATCGGCGACCCGGATCATAACGCCGGTTTCCTCGGGTTCTGCCGAGACCTCGATCTTACCGCCGTTCTTGGTATACTTGACGGAATTGGAGATGATGTTGATCAGAACCTGCTGCAACTTTTCCCGATCCCCCGTCACTTCGGGGATTCCGTCGGCACAGCGGAAATTCATGGTGTGGCCGCGCTCACGCGCCTCGGCGTTCGTGATCTCATACAGCCGTTTCATGAAATCCGACACAAGGAACGTCTCCACTTTCCACTGTGTGCGCTGGTTATCCAGTCGGGAAAGAACCAGTAGACTGCTGGTCAGCCGCGTCAGACGGTCGCATTCCTCAATGGCGATGGCAAGCAGATAGTCTCTGGTTTCGGCATCCAGATCGGGATGCTCTTTCAGCGTCTCCGCCGCCCCCTTGATGCTGGTGAGCGGTGTGCGTAATTCATGGGAAACGTCTGCCACAAAGGCACGGCGCGACCGATCAAGCGAATAATGCTCCGTCACGTCGTGGATCACGCACATGATGCCCCGGCTCTCCGCGTTGTCTTCCATGTACCGGAAATCCGCCAGCATCACGTCGAGTGCTTTTTCTTCATAAATGACGTCCTGCAAGCTGTACTCGCCTTCGGTCTTATACTCCTCGGCGATCTCGCGATAGTCGATTTTGAGAAGTTTGACCATTTGCGAAAAGTTGAAGAAAGTCAGCCGCTTTTCGCTCTCCGGCGAATCAAAGTGAAACAACCGCTTTGCCATCTTGTTGATGTGCATCAGCCCGCCGAAACTGTCAAACGTCAGAACTGCGTCGTTGAGATATAAGAACAGCGTCTCAAATTTCTGCCGCTCTCCGGAAATCTCGTCAAGCGAATTTTTCAGTGCGCTTTTCATGTACTTGAACGTCTCGGAAAGCGCCCCGATCTCATCGTCGGATTCCGCCCTGACCTCCTCGGAAAAGTCGCCGTCCGCGATCCGTTTGGCATCCTCCGTCAGATTGCGGATCGGAGAGGCGATGGCTTTGGCAAGGAAAAAGGACAGAATGATCGCCACCAGCATCCCGAAAAACATGGCCTGGATCGTGATGCGGAAGATCATCGCCGACAGAGAACGCACGTCTTCCTGCGTGTCTTTGACATACACGATCGTCTGCCGCTCTCCGCTTTCCAGATACAGGGCGTAATCGATATAACTTGTCCAGAGCCAGCGTTTCGTCCCGCTTTTTCCGGACATCGCAGCGATCAGATTGGGCGTTTTTTCCAAATCTTCCCCGTCCGAGGAATCGGAACCGTACCGATAATCGCCGTTGCCGTCCAGTACGTAAAAGTCACGGTATTTGTCGATGCCGAGCACGCCGGAATAGGCGCGTAACGTCTCGCTCTGCCGGACGGCAAAGTCCTCATCGGCGAAAGCCGCCGCAAGCTCCGCCGTCAGCGTGCTGTCCTTGTCAAACGCCGTTTCCATCTGAGAAAAGAAGTCATCGCTGTAAAACGAGAATGCACTTCCCACCAGAACCGCGCCGATCACGGACATGAGCGTGACGGTAAAGATGACCAAAATCAAAATGATTTTGAAGTGTAGATTCTTATACATCGCGGTCTCCGTTTGTCAGAGGGATAAAATACCCCTTCGTTCTCTTGGTCAGAATGTATTCGGGTTCCGACGGGTTATCCTCCACCTTGGAGCGCAGACGGGACATGGTCACGTCCACCGTGCGGACGTCTCCGAGATAGCCCTCATAGCCCCAGACCTTCGTCATCAGGTCTTCTCTGGTAAACAGTTCCCCCGCGTGGCGGGCGAGGAACAGGAGCACTTCGTATTCTTTATTGGAAAGCGAAATCTCGCGATCCCCTTTCCGAACCGTAAAATTCTTGTTGTCGATGACCAGTTCCCGGATCACGATCCGGTCCGCGTCGCCGGCCGGAGCCGCGTGACCGGTCTCCACCACTTCGCCGGTACTGCGCCGGATGTTGGCCTTGATGCGGGTGAGCAGGACTTTGATGGAAAACGGTTTGGTCACGTAATCGTCCGCGCCGAGGTCAAG
>JAGHUY010000241.1 GCA_018064545.1 Candidatus Apopatosoma intestinale
GTTTCCGTGAAAACCGCGCCCGGTGTTCGCTATACCGTTCCGCAGAGGATCGACGTTACCGATGATACCGATAACGTGAAAGTGTATTTCCGCGTTTCCGACGTATTCCGGAACAAGACCGAAGTTGTCCGGAGCGGGGACAAAGTCTTACTTCAAAAGAAGAAACCGAAATTTGCGCCCGGTGAAATGGAATACGTTGTGCTGACGAGAGAGATGCTGGATCAAGCCGGCGAGTCGATCACAGTCGGCCTCGAAGACGGAGGTGCCAATTAAATGAAAACTACCGAAATGATCTGTATCAACTGTCCGCTCGGGTGCTCGCTCACCGTCACCGAAGAGGACGGAAAACTGACCGTGACGGGCAATACCTGTAAGCGCGGGGAGGCCTATGCGATCAGCGAGGTGACCGATCCCAAGCGCACGGTCACGTCGATCGTCCGGGTGGCCAACCGCGAAAACACGTTTGTTTCCGTGAAAACTGCCGCCCCGATCACCAAATCCCGTATGTTTGAGGCGATGGAGCAAATCCGCGCCGCGTCCGTGAACGCTCCGGTCAGAATCGGAGACATTATCATTCCTGATCTTCTTTCGGAAACCGATCTGATCGCGACGTCGAACGCCGATTGATCGGAGAAGAAACGTGAAACGATTTTTAAAAAAATACCGACACGCCCTGTGGGCATTATATGTTCCACTCTATCTTGTGGCTTTCTTTACGGTGGAAAAGGTGATCTCTTTCGACAGCCCGTATTGGGTTTCCTATCTGCCGCTCGATGATAAAATCCCGTTTGTAGAGTGGTTTATCCTGTTCTATTATCTGTGGTTTCCGTCGATGGTGATCGTCGGACTGAAACTGATCGTGGAAGACGGGGACAAGTTCCGCCGTTATATTTGGTTTTTGGCAACAGGTTTTTCTCTGTCTATCCTCTTTTTCTTCATCATGCCGAATGGGCAGAATCTCCGCCCTTACGAGCTGATTTCGGAAACGGAGCAGGCGTGTCGGACGGACTTTGTCGATTACGGCGAGATAAAAGAAAACCTGTTTACTTGGTTGGTCTCTCGAATCTATGCAGTTGATACCAATACCAACGTGTTTCCCAGCATTCACGTCGTCGGGGCGTTTGCCGTCCAGTTTGGACTCTGTGAGAGCGAATGGGGAAAACGTCGGATCATCCGCCTTTTGGGATGGGTTTTGCTTGTCTTTGTCAATCTGTCAACGGTTTTCTGCAAGCAGCATTCCATCCTTGACGTGTTGGGCGGCGTTGTTCTCAGCGCTTTATTGTATGTTTTGTATTATGTGATAAATAAGAATAAAATGATAAAAAGAAGAAAATTGAGGAGAAATAATGGCAACAACGG
>JAGHUY010000218.1 GCA_018064545.1 Candidatus Apopatosoma intestinale
CCGATCTGCCGATCGGCAGTATCGTGGAGACCAACTGTCTCTTTGAACGCGACCGTCTGACGCCGTGTAAAGCCTCCCCGCTTCCCCCGGCCGTTCTGCCGCTGGTGGCGCGGAACGCCATGAACATCGAAGCCCTCTACGACGGCATCAAACACCGCGACTTTGACGTGATTTTTGAATCGTTTTTGAATCAGCCGCTCTGCTCTTCGCTTTCCGTCGATCAGGCGCACGAACTGTTCCGGAGTATGGCGCTTGCCACGTCAGAATACCTGAAACCCTATTACGATCTGTCTCTTATGAAATGATAAAAGCAAAAAGGAAACGATGATTACTCGTTTCCTTTTTTGGTATTCTTTTTTTCATTTTTGATTTCCCATTGAATCAGGAATGTCAGCGCGGCGCGAAGCAGGATGATGGCTCCGAGAATCAGAAGTTCGCTCCATTCCCGCACGATCAGCGTGCGGAGAAGCTCACTTCCCATTTTGAATTCCAGCGAAAGCGCGATCCCCTCCGCCAGCATCAGCCGGACGTGCTCGTTCCCACGGAAGAGCTGAATGACTGCCCGCACGATCGCCCAGACCAGAACACCGACGCCGATGCACTCGATCAGAAGAATGGCGTAATTGATGATGGCTCCAAACAAATCTTCCAAAGTCTCATAGAAAGAAAGAAAAGCGTTCATGGCGTCCCTCCGTCTTTTTTTCCATTGTACCGCACGGCGGCGCAAATGTCAACCGAAAAGCGGAGAAAAGAACTTTGCTTTTTACCAAAAATCCCGTTTTTTTATCTTGCCTCTTTCACGGTTTTTCTTTATAATGGGAGCAGAAAACACGAAAGGCGGATACTCCTATGAATGCCAAAGAAAGACTGGATTCCTACCTGGCCGGTTCCCCTGTTGACCGCCGCCCCAATCTCACGATTGTGGGAAGCGTCGTCACGCAGTACACCGGGATCGGCGTAGATGAATACTGTAAAAATGCCCGTGCCATGGCCGAATCGGCCGCCCGGGCGGCGGAAGACCTGAAACTCGATTATATCCAGATCGCTTCCGATCTTGCCCGAGAAGCCGAGGGCTACGGCTCCAAACTCTCGTTTTCTCCCGAGAAACTGCCGACGGTCACCGGCTATGCTCTCGACGACATCACGGACGTATCTTCCCTGCATCCGCTCAAAGCCGCTGACATCCGCCGTCTCTACGATCTTGTGGACGCGACGGCCTACGCCGCCACTCTGAACGACGGAATCTATCCGATGACGCTTGCCGTGGGACCCGCCACCGTGGCCGGCAATATCCGTGGGGTAGAGGATTTTCTCGTCGATCTCTACGATGAGGAAGAAGCCTGCGGCGAACTGCTCGACATCGTGACGGAAACGACGTGCGATTTCATCCGGGAACTGGCCGCCGTTGGTGCCCGCTACGTTTATGTAGCCGACCCGGTTGCCTCCCTGTTCTCCCCCGCTCAGTATCAGACGTTCGTTCTGCCACGTCAGAAAACCATTTTTGCCGAAATGGAACGGCTCGGCATTACGAGTCGTCTGCATATGTGCGGCAACACCGAAGCCATCCTGCCTTATTCCTCGACCTGCGGTGCCAGGATCGTCGACATTGACCACGCCGTATCGTTTGAAAAAGCCCTTGACGCCGTGCAGGGGCGCTGTCTCCTGAACGGTAATATCGACCCCGTGGCTGACGTGTTCTCCTGCGACGCCGCCCACACAAAGAACGCGATCCTGTCCGTTGCCGACAGCGTAGGCCGGACGCGCGCCATGTTTATGCCCGGCTGTGAATTGCCGACAAAAACGCCCCTTGCCAACGTCCGCGCCATCGCCGAAGCCCTCACCGAAATCGGCGGATAACCGAGTACACATAAAAAGGGGTTGTAGCAAAATTCGCATAATGCACAAAAATCGGGAGGCAAAAACGCCTCCCGAACTTGTTTTTTTGTGCATCTTTTACAAGAAAAATGACA
>JAGHUY010000282.1 GCA_018064545.1 Candidatus Apopatosoma intestinale
CAGGTGATGGCGGAGTTCTGCGATCCGGACACGTTTCTCATCTATGCGGCGGTGCCGGGCGGGTATGAAACGTATCGTCTGAAAGAACTGCTACCGCACGGGTTTTCGCCGAAGAATCTGAAATAATACAAATGTAAAAAAACTCCTGTGCCGTTAGGCGCAGGGGTTTTTTAGGTATAAATAGAAACCGGACGGAATAGATATATACAAAATAACAGCCGCTCGGCGGCATGGAGGAATGTTATGTTTGTCTATTCTTTTCGGCTGTCTACCGTCAAGTTTATTGTGGTAGCCACCCTATCGGTTGCGGCACTTTTCTGCCTCGTGGCTTTTGTCCCGACCTATCCCGACGATAGTGCGGCAACGTCGGCCATCGTGTATTCCGGTGTGGAATCGGGCGAGGATTGCGCGGAATTTGTCCGGCAGTTCGGCTGGGAGATCGGAGAGACTCCGGTGGAAGAGAAGAGCGTTACGGCTCCGGAGACATTTGACGAGACGTATGAAACTTACAATGAACTGCAAAAAAAACAGGGTTTGTCGCTGAACCGATATAAAGGAAAAGAGGTAACCCGTTATACGTATCGTATCACGAATTACCCCGATTATGACGGAACGGTTTATGTCAATCTGTTGGTGTATAAAAACCGGGTGATCGGCGGTGACGTCGGCAGTGCGGAGGCCGGCGGTTTTATACACGGGTTTGCCAAAGCGGAATAGTTATTTGTCAGCCTGATAACGCCGGAACTCGTTCCGACGGTCTTTCACCCATTTGACAAACGCATCCAGCGTCTCATCGGAGACCATACGGACGTCGTAATAGGTGGAGAAGAATTTGACAAAAGAATCGCCGAAATACCGTTTCATGAAATCCTTGGTCACAAATTCCAAATACTCGTTGTACTTGACAAGGGGATAATAGTATCTCATCTTGCCCTTTTTCTCGGAGTAGAGAAACCCTTTTTCATTCAGACGGTTGAGCATGGTGATGAGTGCCGGAACGGCCCAGCCGCGTTCTTTTCCGATCTCTTCCATGATCTGAGTCGTGGTGACGGGAGGCGTGCCGGTCCATACAACGCGCATCACGTCATATTCGGTTTCGGGAAGTTTTTTCATACGTTACTGCTCCTTTTGCCATCCACAATGTTGCTTAATCTTAAATTATTATACGTGAGTATAAAACAAAAGTCAATAGAATTGATCCATTTTTTGCAAAAACGATGAAAAAAGGCTCTTTTTTTCGTGATTTCCCGAATAATGAGCCTTTTTCATTGACTTTTGAGGAAAAGAGCACTATAATAGTGATGCTATGATACATATTGTGGAGGACGTTATGAAATCAAATCTTTGGGTCAGAATCGCGGCGATCGCCTTGGCGGCATTGTTTGTATTGGGCTCCGCTCTCGTGATTTTCTATGCCATTCTATAAATTAACCGGATAAAAAATGAGCACCATCGGGTGCTCATTTTTTTGCTCTTTTTTCGTATTTTTCTTTGGTCGCCTGTCCGCCCCGCAGATGGCGTTCCGCTTTGTTCTGTGCCAGCACGGCACCGACCTCTCGGTACAGGGATGGCGAAATCCGGCGCAGACGTTCGCTTACGTCTTTATGTACGGTGGACTTGCTGATGCCGAAATGACCGGCTGTCGCGCGTACCGTGCTTCCCGTTTCCGCCATGTACTCGCCGAGCCTCAAAGCCCGTTCATCGGGTTCCCAATCCATAACTAAACTCCCCTTTTTGTCTCTTTGCTCTATGTATATGCAGGGAAGTGCCGGATGAGAATAAAAAAGATGTCCGTTTGCCGTGCACGAAAGCCCCCTCGGTCGAGATAAAAATGCGCAGGGTTGGCGTTCTTCGCCCCGAAGCTGTACGAGGGTACTGCGAGAGGGCGAAAGCGACGAGAGAAAAACGGAATACAAAAAAACGAACCCCGACAGGGGTTCCTTCCTATGAAAAAGGGGGATTGCCAAAGCAATCCCCATCTTCATTTTTCCGTTTTTCGGTCTGCACTTTTTTAGCCGCGCAGGAAGTTCCCTCGGTCGAGATAAAAATGCGCAGACTTGGCGTTCTTCGCCCCGAAGCTGTACGAGGGTACTGCGAGAGGGCGAAAACGTCAAGAGAAAAAGCAATACAATTGAACGGGAAGCCCGCAGGGCTTCTTCCTTAAAAAATTACTTCGCGGACATAGAAAAATTCCCCTCTTTTGCAAAGTGGAAAGAGGGGAATCATTCTTATAAACACTTTTTCGCTTTTTCGGTCTGCACTTTTTTAGCCGCGTGCGAAAGTTCCCTCGGTCGAGATAAAAATGCGCAGACTTGTCGTTCTTCGCCCCGAAGCTGTACGAGGGTACTGCGAGAGGGCGAAAACGTCAAGAGAAAAAGCGAATACAATAAAAACGGGAAATCCGCAGGATTTCTTCCTTAAAATATCTTCTTCGCGGACACAGAAAAATCCCCCTCTTTCGATAGGTGAAAAGAGGGGGATAAATCTTATAAATATTTTGCTTTTTCGGTCTGCTCTTTTTTAGCCGACCGACTTAACCACCGAGTTTGGCGGAGTTGATCTTTACCCCGGGACCCATCGTGCTGGCGATGACGCAACTCTTAATGTACTGACCCTTAGCAGCGGCCGGACGGGCTTTGATGATGGCACCCATGAGGGTATCAAAGTTGTCAGCGAGTTTTTCGGGACCGAAAGAAGCTTTGCCGATCGGGCAGTGGATGATGTTGGTCTTATCGAGACGGTATTCGATCTTACCGGCTTTGGCATCGGTAACGGCCTTGGCTACGTCCATAGTGACGGTACCGGCCTTGGGGTTCGGCATGAGTCCCTTAGGACCGAGCACTTTACCGAGACGACCGATGACGCCCATCATGTCGGGGGTAGCGATGACAACGTCGAAATCAAACCAGTTTTCGGACGTGATCTTGGCGACCATATCTTCGGCACCGACGTAATCCGCGCCGGCCTCTTTGGCGGCATCGGCTTTTTCGCCTCTGGCGAATACGAGAGTGCGGACGGTTTTACCGGTACCGTGAGGAAGAACGACGGCACCGCGAACCTGCTGATCTGCGTGACGGCTATCAACGCCGAGACGGATGTGCAGTTCGATGGTCTCATCAAATTTTGCCTTGGAAGTCTGGCAGACGAGGGAAATAGCCTCGGCACTGTCATAGAGTTTTGCTCTGTCGATCAGCTTTGCGCTGTCCTGATATTTTTTACCTTTGAACATTTCGACAACCCTCCTTAGTCCTCAACGGTGATGCCCATGCTACGGGCCGTGCCTGCGACCATGCTCATAGCGGCTTCGATAGAAGCGGCGTTCAGGTCGGGCATCTTGGTTTCTGCGATCTTGCGGACCTGCTCCTTGGTGATAGAAGCGACTTTGTTCTTGTTCGGAGCGGCGGAAGCAGTCTCGATACCGCAAGCCTTCTTGATCAGAACGGCTGCGGGAGGAGTCTTCGTGATGAAGGAGAACGAACGGTCAGAGAAGATCGTGATGACGACAGGAATGATCAGACCCATGTCGTTCTTGGTGCGCTCGTTGAATTCCTTCGTGAAAGCGGCAATGTTTACACCGTGCTGACCCAGAGCCGGACCGATAGGCGGCTGAGGAGTAGCTTTGCCTGCGGGAATCTGCAATTTAACAAATGCTGTAATCTTTTTTGCCATAATTTACACCTCCAAATGTGGTAACCTTCGGGAGAATTCAAAAATTTTCTCCCTCCCACAAGCGCATAACTCTTGGCAATCGTTATACGCCGAAAACGTGTCAGTCTTCAAGTTCGATGCTGGCGGTATCCAGTTCCACGGGCGTTTCTCTGCCGAAGACAGAGGCAAGCACGGTAACTTTTTTGCCGTCCGGGGAAATGCTTTCCACCTTGCCGACAAAACCGGCCATGGGACCGCTCTTGATTTTGACAGAATCTCCTGCGGAAAAGGCGGGCGCGGCGGCTCTCACCGAGATGCCGAGGTCGTCAACTTCTTTATCCGTCAGGGGGACGGGGCGGGAACCGGGACCGACAAAGCCGGTAGCTCCCGTGATGTTTCTTACGACATGCCACGTTTCATCCGACATGATCATGCGAACGAAAACGTAACTGGGAAAGAGCTTGTTTTCTTTCTCTTTTCCGGATTCATCCACCACGATCTCCGTAGGAATGCGGACATCGGTGATGAGATGAGATATGCCGCGGTTTTCGATGATCTTTTCCAGATTCGTCTTAACCTTGTTCTCGTAGCCGGAGTAGGTATGAACAATATACCATCTTGCTTCGGTCGATGTTTCCATAGTGCTCCTCCTCTTTCTGTATTTGCCTTGTCAGGCGAGATCAGAAGATGATAGAGAACCAGTTGCCGAGTTCGACAAACAGCTTGGAAAAGCCCCAGTCGAAAGCCGCAAGAAATGCTGCGAATACGATAATGCCGGAGAGAACCACAGCGGAATTCTTCCAAAGCTGTTTCGGCGTCGGCCAGATGAGCTTTTTGAATTCGCTACGGTAGTCTTTGAAGAATTTTCCGATTTTCTGGAAAAATCCTGCTTTTTTCTTATCAGCCATCATGTTCCTCCTTGTTCAGCGTATCGCCGGTTACTTGGTTTCTCTGTGCAGAGTGTGCTTGCGGCAAAACTTGCAGTACTTGTTGAGTTCCAGTCTGTCGGGATCGTTTTTCTTGTTTTTCATTGTGTCGTAGTTTCTTTGCTTGCATTCGCTGCACGCGAGGGTGATCTTAACACGCATTTTCGGGACCTCCTGTTAAAAATTGACCTAAAAAAGAAATGCCTCTGTCCGGTGAAAACAGAGACACGACAAAAGAGAGACGGTTGCAAAACAATCGTCATACTTTGTTCTTTTTGATCGGCCTTGTTTAGTACCTCCCTCGAATAAGAGCCGTGCCGAGGCACATAAAAATGCATCTTATGAGGTATGGACATGATACCATATTCCGCCGTGCTTGTCAAGGGAATCGCGCCATTATTTTATAAAAAAAGAAAACTTTTTTCGCCCCGATGATCTTTTTTTGCATAAACGGAGAAGGATCGGCTTTTTTGTGATACAATAAAAAA
>JAGHUY010000007.1 GCA_018064545.1 Candidatus Apopatosoma intestinale
AACGTATGGGCGTATTTGCTCGATAACGGCGCGATGCGGTACAGCGACGACGGCGAGCCGCAGGGGACCGGAGGTCTTCCGGTTCTGGAAGTCATCAAGAAAAACCACGCCGTCAATACGGTCATCGTTGTGACTCGGTATTTCGGCGGGATTCTGCTCGGAGCACCGGGTCTGGTACGCGCGTACTCCAAGGCGGCCGCCATGGCGGTGGAAGCCGCCGGCCTTGCCACCTATTCGCTTTTCTCGGATTGTGAAATCGTCTGCGATTATGCCGAATATGATAAACTGCTTTATGAAGTCGGGCGATATGACGTCATTCCCGGACAAACGGAGTACGCGGACAGCGTTACGCTTCGTTTTTCCGTCAGAAAAGAAGAAGCCGATCTTCTTCGCCGTCAGATCGAAACCGTAACGAACGCGAGACGCGCGGTTACGGTCGTCGGAGAACGGTACGAACGGTCGGAAAAAATAAAATAATATTTTTTTAATAAAAAAGCAGGATTTTTGCCGGGAATCATGTATCTTATCATCGTATCTGTGATTCCGTGCCGAAATCCGGCTTTTTTTCACGAAAGGAGGCAAAAATGCGGTTTACCCAAGGTTTTATCGAAGAAATCAAGTATCGGAACCCGATCGAAAACGTTGTCTCCTCTTACGTGTCGTTAAAGCGTTCCGGATCGAATCTGAGCGGGCTTTGCCCGTTTCATAATGAGAAAACGCCTTCTTTCTATGTTTTTCCGAATCATGAAGACTATCATTGTTTCGGATGCGGTGCGGGCGGCGACGTGATCACCTTTATCATGAGCGTGGAAAATCTAGACTATCCGTCCGCCGTTGAGTTTCTTTGCAAACGGGCGGGGATGGAGATGCCGGCGGACAGCGACCGGGATAAGAGTGAACTGGTTCAGCGCGCCCGGCTCTATGAACTGAATAAAGAAGCCGCCCGATTTTTCCGTGACTGTCTTTCCGGGCCGGACGCCGAAATCGCCCGCGCCTATCTGAAAAAACGGGAACTGTCTCCGGCTGTGATCCGGCGATTCGGCCTCGGCTACGCGCCCAAAACGTTTGATACTTTGCGCCATCATCTGCAATCACTCGGGTATACGGATGAGGAACTTCGCACGGCTTTCCTTTGCGGAAAGAGCGAAAAAAACGGAAAAACATATTTCTTTGACTATTTCCGGGGACGCGTGATCTTCCCGATTATCGACAATTTCCAGAACGTGATCGCGTTCGGGGGCAGAGCGATCGAGGACGGTGATTCTCCGAAATATCTGAACACGTCGGACACGCCGGTTTTCAAGAAAAGCCGGAATCTGTTCGCCTTGAACTTCGCGCGATCCTGTTGCTCGGACTATCTGATCCTTTGTGAAGGATATATGGACGTCATTTCCGTCCATGCGGCGGGTTTTTCTAGCGCCGTCGCCACGCTCGGCACGGCTCTGACGCCGGAACAGGCTCGTATCATGGCGAAATACACCAAAAAAGTCATCCTTGCCTACGACAGCGACGACGCAGGAACCGCGGCCACCAAACGGGCGATTCCGATTCTGACCGAGGCGGGTCTGGAAGTCAAAGTCCTGCGGATGCAGGGTGCGAAAGACCCCGATGAATACATCAAAAAATACGGGGCGGACAAGTTCCGGTTGCTTTTGGAAGGCAGCAGCAGCAAGTTGGACTTTTTGTGCGAGTCCGTACTACGAAAATACAATATTCTGGTTCCGGAGGAAAAAGTAAAAGCGGCCGGAGAACTGTGTGCCGCGGCTGCTGAAGTGTATTCCGATGTGGAACGGGAAGTCTATATGACCCGCATTGCCGACGTTCTCGCTTTGGACAAAGAGAGTATCAAAAACGACGTCAAGCGTCTCCGCTCTTCTTACCGGAAGAAAGAAGAAAACGAAGAAAAACGGAAAATTGTCGAAAAGTCTCTCGGCTACGGAGATAGGGTCAATAAAGATTTTGTCAAAAACGTCCGCGCCGCTAAGGCAGAAGAAACCATTCTCGGTATTTTACTCTTGTATCCGGAACTCATAAATGAAATCAAAAGCGGGAAAATACAACTGGCGGAAGAGGATTT
>JAGHUY010000166.1 GCA_018064545.1 Candidatus Apopatosoma intestinale
CGGCGGCATTAACGAGGACAATCTGCTCTCGTATCTTGCGTTCCCGAAAGTGCTCGCCTGCGGCGGCAGTTTTATGGTGAAAGACGCACTGATCAAGGCCGGCAAGTTTGATGAGATCGCTGCTTTGACGAGAAAAGCCGTCGCGAAGATGCATGGTTTCGCGATCAGGCATATCGGCATAAACGAGACGAGCGACGAAAGTTGCCGCACGACTGCCCTTGCCCTCTGCCGTCTCTTCATGGCCGAACCGGACGAGCATACCGGCGCGATCTTCTCCGGTTCCCTCTTTGAGGTACTGAAAAAACCGGGGCGCGGCAAAAACGGCCACATTGCCGTATCGTGCCATTCTCCGGCGCGCGCCCGCGCCTACCTCGAAAGCGTCGGCTTCGTCTTCGATGAGTCCTCGGCGATCTACGACGAGAAAGGCAACCACCGCGTCATCTATCTCCGCGACGAAATCGGCGGCTTCGCGTTCCACCTGACCCCGGCGGACAACTAAACCCAATACGTTTTTTCGGAGTCAAGGGGGACTTTTTTTCGCAAAAAAGTCTCTCCTTGTCGCTGTCCGCAGACAGCGAAACGCCCCCTTTCGACACTTTCTTTTTGCAAAGCTTTTTCTTTCGTGTCTTCCCACCCGAAAGAAAAAGCGTCATCCGGCTTTCGCATAGCCAAACAGAGAAATCCCTTGCCGCGGCAACGGATTTCTTGCTATTATACAATCGTATCGCTCACTGGTCGTTTCACGTCCGGTCCCTTCGGATTTTATAGGAAAATAAACGGAATTTCCGAATGGCATATTGACAAGTCGGCTTTTTTATCATACAATAATAAAAATCGGAAAAACTGTTGATATATACAAAAATTCCGAAAGGAGCGCAAAATGGAACAACGGATCGTTGAAAGAAAAGAGTATCTGAATCAGTTGATTTCCAAAAAAGATAACGGGTTTGTCAAGGTCATCACCGGCGTTCGCAGATGCGGCAAGTCTTTTTTGCTGTTTACCCTGTTCCGGCGGTATCTGCTGGATTCCGGCATCCCACAGGAGCAGATCGTCTGCCTGGCACTGGACAACGCGCTGAACGCGGGAGCCCGCGACCCTCTGATTCTTGCCGAATATCTGAACGAAAAAACGCCGGACCCGTCCAAGACGTATTATATCTTTTTGGATGAGATTCAGTTCGTCGGGAAAAAGAAAATCAGCGATAACCCGGAAATCACCGTCACGTTTTACGACGTTTTGAACTCCCTGTTGCAAAAGGGGAATGCAGACGTCTACGTAACGGGAAGCAATTCCAAAATGCTGTCCGGAGATATTGCGACGGAGTTTCGCGGGCGTGGCGACGAGATTCACATCACGCCGTTTTCCTTTGCCGAATGGTATCGCTTCTGCGGAGGCGACAAAATGGAACGGTTTACCGAATATCTGACTTTCGGGGGGATGCCGCTGACGCTCGCCAAACACAGTGATGCGGAGAAGAAAAAATACCTTTCCGACCTTTTTGCGGAAACCTATATGAAAGACATCCGCGACCGATACGCCATCCAATTCCCCGAGGCACTAGAAATGGTGGCAAACGAGTTGGCGTCTTCTGTCGGATCCCTGACCAATGCCAGTAAACTGGCCGCCGCACTGAAAACCGGAACGGGAACGGAAATCGACAGTGAAACGGTCGCCTCCTATCTCAATCACATAACGGATGCCTATCTGTTTTCCAAAGCTGACCGCTATGACGTAAAAGGGAAAAAGTACTTTTCCTATCCAAGCAAATTCTATTGTGTGGACCCCGGACTGCGCAACGCCCGGCTGAATTTCCAACAGATGGAAGAAACGCACCTGATGGAAAACGTGATCTACAATGAATTGAAAGCCAGGGGATATTCGGTCGACGTCGGGGTGGTGGAGTCAATGGAGACTAGAAACGGAAAAATGCAAAGAGTGACGAGAGAAATCGACTTTGTCGTCAATGCCGAAACCCCCGGTGAGAGATATTATATCCAGTCCGCTCTGACGGTTGACGATCCCCAAAAAGCGGAGCAGGAAATCCGTCCGTTCCTGAAACTGAGAAATGATTTCACGAAGCGGATTCTGATCACCAAAACTGCCATGAAGCCGTGGCCAGACGGTTATGGCATTCTTCACGTCGGGGTCACCGATTTTCTGCTTGACGAACTCCGTGCGTTATAGATCAGCGTTCTTTTGCTCGCAAAGAAATCCCTTGCCGCGGCAAGGGATTTCTTGTTTTATTCGTTTGTATAATTTATTCTTTTGGCAGATTCATCGCCGTTTCGCATTCCTGCCAGCCGAACTCGTAGGCCTCGACCTCGCGAAAGACGGAAAGGAGTTCGTCGTCCTTTTTCATGTCCTCATAGAACGCCAGCATTTCCGGAGAAAGACAGGCGCGAAACGTCTCCTCTTTCTTCTTCCGTTTCTCAAAAATCGCTTTCGCCTCGGCGGGACTTTTCAGTAAATTCGCGTCTTCGTATTGCAGATTCCGTGCGATCTGCTCGCGGCTCGGCTTTCTCATCGTGTTTTTTCCCCCCCATTAAAAAAGTGCGCAGCCGAAGCTACGCACCGAAAAACACATAACTCCGATTGCTGCGACACAACTTTCAACATTCATCAGAGAATAACGAAAAAGGAGAATGTGTTTTTACCAAAGTAAAAACATTATTCACCGATGAATACTACAATATTCAGTTGTGTCGCATCTTCATTATACCATAACGGAAGAAAAATGCAATAGGAAAACAAAAAAACGGGTATTCCCCCGGTTTCGCCGTCTCTTTGATTCGGTCTGTCCGCTCCGGCACAGCGCAAAGCCCCCTTGACTGCGGCAGAGCGAGGCAGAATCGCCGATTTCGCCCCGAAGCTGTACGAGGGTACTGCGAGTGGGCGAAAGCGACGAGAGAAAACCGGATATAATAAAATGAACCCCGTAGGGGTTCCTACCTATGAAAAAGGTTTCCTACCTATGAAAAAGGGGACGCAAACGCGTCCCCTATCTTCTTTTTCCGTTTTTCGGTCTGTCCGCTCTGGCACAGTCAACTATTTATTCTTGCGGTTTACGTAAGAGGTATGCAAGTCATGATGTGCCTTGTGTCCGCCGAAGCCGTCGGTGTACCACTCGCTGTACAGCGTCTTGACGACCGGAGATTCGTGAGACTTACGCAGCGTGCTTGCCGCATCCTGATCGTACAGAGCCTTGGCGCGGACGGCTTTGAGATCCACGGTATCGCGGACGTACTGAGGCTGGTGAGGCTGACCGCCGCCGTTGACACAGCCGCCGGGGCATCCCATGATCTCGACAAACGTCCAACCGTCGGGGTTGCCGGCCTTGATCTTTTCCATGATCTCGTGAGCCGCGTTACCGCCGCTGGCGACGGCCACCTTGACTTCCAGGCCGCCGAGATTTGCGGAGGCTTCCTTGATGGACTCGGTGCCGCGGAGTGCTTTGTATTCAATATCGGTGTTGTCCTTGCCGGTGAGCCAGTCGGCCGCGGTACGGAGAGCGGCTTCCATAACGCCGCCGGTCGCACCGAAGATGACGGCAGCACCGGTGTCTTCGCCCAGAGGATTATCGAAGTCTTCATCGGGAAGAGCGGTGAACTGGATGCCGGCACGACGGATCATGCGGCCAAGTTCACGGGTGGTCAGAGAAACGTCTACGTCGGGTACGCCCGCCGCGTTCTCGTCTTCTCTGCCGACCTCGAATTTCTTCGCGGTGCAGGGCATGATGGATACGCAGAAGATGTCCTTGGGATCCCAACCCATCTTGTTCGCGTAGTAGGTCTTGATGACGGCGCCGGCCATCTGCTGAGGAGACTTGCAGGTGGACAGGTGCGGGAGCAGTTCGGGGTACATATACTCGCAGAACTTGACCCAACCGGGGGAGCAGGAGGTGATCATCGGCAGAACGCCGCCGTTTTTCACTCTCTCGACCAGTTCGTTGGCCTCTTCGATGATCGTCAAGTCTGCGGCAAAGTCGGTGTCGAACACCTTCTCAAAGCCGAGACGGCGCAGAGCCGCGACCATTTTGCCTTCGACATTGGTGCCGATCGGCATATCGAAGCATTCGCCGAGGGTAGCACGCACGGACGGAGCCGTGTGAACGACGACGTGTTTCGTGGGATCGGCGAGAGCCGCCCAGACCTTATCGGTGTCGTCGCGTTCGGTAAGAGCACCGGTCGGGCAGACGGCGATACACTGACCGCAGGAGATGCAGGGCACTTCGCTTAATGCTACCTTGAACGGCGTGCCGATGCTGGTGTCGATACCGCGGTCGTTAGCACCGATGACGGAGACGTACTGCTCACGGCAGACGGCTACGCAACGGCGGCAGAGGATACATTTGTTGTTGTCGCGAACGAGGTGAGCGGTGCTGGTGTCCAGTTCGTAGTGCGGTTTGAAGCCGTCAAAGGCGTCTTCGTCAACACCGTACTCGTTGCAGAGTTTCTGCAATTCGCAGTTGGTGGAACGGACGCAGGAAAGGCACTTCTTCTCATGCGTAGAGAGCATGAGTTCGAGAGTGGTCTTTCTCGCCTTGCGCACCTTTTCGGTGTTGGTCTGAATCTCCATACCCTCGGAGACGGGATATACGCAAGCGGTCACAAGACCTCTCGCGCCGGTCGCTTCGACCACGCAGATACGGCAGGCGCCGATCTCGTTGATTTTTTTCATGTAGCAAAGCGTGGGCACTTCGACGCCGGCTTTTCTGGCGGCTTCGAGGATCGTCGCACCCTTGGGTACGCTAACGGCTATACCGTTGACTTTGCAATTAATCATTTCTTCCATTTCAGCGTACTCCTCTCTTATTTCTTGGAAATGGCATGGAGTTTGCAGTTCGCCATGCAGGCGCCGCACTTCACGCACTTGGACGGGTCGATCTCGTAGGACGGGAGCTTGTGGCCGGGTGCTACGTAATCGGTCTTATGAATGGTCTCGGCGGGGCAGTTCTTCGCGCACATACCGCAACCGATGCACTTATCCTTGTCGATGACGAAGGTAAGCAGATTCTTGCAGACGCCGGCAGGACACTTCTTGTCCACGACGTGAGCAATGTACTCGTCTTTGAAGAATTTCAGCGTAGACAGAACCGGGTTCGGAGCCGTCTGACCAAGACCGCAGAGGGCGTTGGCCTTGATGTACGCGCAGAGTTCTTCCAGACGGTCGATGTCTTCCATCGTGCCGTTGCCGCTCGTGATCTTTTCGAGGATTTCCAGCAGACGTTTGATACCCACGCGGCACGGTGTGCACTTACCGCAGGACTCGTCCACGGTGAACTCGAGGAAGAATTTTGCCATATCGACCATACAGGTATCCTCGTCCATGACGATCAGACCGCCGGAGCCCATCATACAGCCCATGGCGACCAGGTTGTCATAGTCGATCTGCGTGTCGATCAGAGAAGCCGGGATACAGCCGCCGGAAGGACCGCCGGTCTGCGCGGCTTTGAACTTTTTGCCGTTCGGGATGCCACCGCCGATCTCTTCAATGATTTCGCGGAGCGTGATGCCCATCGGGACTTCGACAAGGCCGGTGTGGTTGATCTTGCCGCCGAGAGCAAAGACCTTCGTGCCCTTGGACTTTTCGGTTCCCATGGAGGCGAATCATTCCGCACCGTTCAGGATGATCTGAGCGATGTTGGCAAAGGTTTCGACGTTGTTTTCTACGGTCGGGCACTGATACAGACCCTTGACTGCCGGATACGGCGGACGGGGACGCGGCTCGCCGCGGTTGCCCTCGATGGA
>JAGHUY010000165.1 GCA_018064545.1 Candidatus Apopatosoma intestinale
ACGAGCACGAGAATCAGCACGTCGATTATGCCGAACTTCGCTTTTTGTTTTTCGGTACTCATAGAAAACCCTTTCTTTTGGGCACCTCTTCCCGTTATCGCGCATTTTTTCTTTCACAACGGGTTTTCAGAGGTCGCCTGTATAACAGTCATTGAAGAATCAGAGGACAACAAAGGAAATCAAAGGAAATCAGAGAAATCATCCGATCAGATAGGCGGTGATGGCGTCCTGCTCCCGGCTTTGCAGGTAATCCGCGTAGGAGACGGACAGGCCGACGATCATCCAGAAGAACAGAGTGACACGGTAGTTATAGAAGACAAATTCCGCCAGCCCCTGAGTAAGGAACGCCGAGACGCCCGCAAACATGGCGAGGCACAGGGCTCTCCCCTTCCGGTCGGTGCCGACGCGGGCATACGACAGGTGACGCACGGTGAAGAAGAGGCAGAACACGAGAAACGCGATCAGACCGAAAATGCCCATGGCGCAGACGATCTGCAAATACAGGCTGTGGGCGTGATACGCGACGTCAGCCCCGCCGACGGCGTAGGGCAGATAGGATTCGACAAAGACCGTCTCCCCGATGCCGAAGCCGGAGACGGACGAACCTTTCAGCATGGCGAGAACGCCGCGCCAGATGCCCATCCGGTACGCGGAGGACGAATCCCCGAACGAAAGCCGCGAAAAGACGGGCGTATTCTCCGCGAACACGAGAAGCAGGGCGAGCGGCGACAGGAGAAGCACCGTCGAAAACGTGCGGTGGTCGGACAGGATGCAGAGCAGGAGAAGGGCAAAAGCAAGACCGATCCACGCGCCGCGCGACCACGTGAAGACGAGGCAGGCACTGCCCAAAAGAAACGCGGTGATCGACGTGAAAACGGCGTTTGCGCGCGTGCTCTCAAAGATCAGCGCGACGGTCATGGGCAGAAGCAGAATAAGATACTCGCCGAGGACGTTCGGGTTTTCAAACACGGAGACGGCGCGGCCGCTGATATAGGCAAACTTCTCAGCATCCACCCAGCCGCTTCCGAGGGCACTGCCGGTATAATGTTCGACGATGCCGAGCACGGACACGATGCCCATCGAGAAGAGCGAAACGCGGATGGCGTGACGGATGATGCCGGGGGTGCAGAGCAGATTTTTGACGATAAAATAGGCACAGACCGTGACGAGATAGACAAGCGTGGGCGGAATGCTCGAACGGGCGTCCCGCGAGACAACGCCGGAAAACAGGATGAACAGCGCAAAGACGAGCACGGTCGCGTCCACCGGGGTGAACGTGAGGACCCGTTTGCCGAGCATGACCTTGATGGCAAGAGAGAGGCCGACGAAGAGCGTCAGCCCCACCAGCACCATGGTGGGCAAAAACGGGAGGAGCAAAAAGAGCATCAGCACGCCGGATTCCGGATGCCGGAGGACCAGCGCCGCCACGATGATCATGCCGATCGCCGCGAGGACCCGGATCGGC
>JAGHUY010000044.1 GCA_018064545.1 Candidatus Apopatosoma intestinale
TAACCTATCCGGAGCAATTTCAAAACGGCAAATCGTGGCTGTTCTTTCTGTTCCTGTTCGCCGGGCTCTCGCTGCTATCGTGGCTTCTGCCCCGCTTTTCGTGCGATTCGGCGGCGCTTCTCGCTTCCGCTCTTGCCTGTACGATAGCCGCCAGTCTCCGAAAATCGGATTTTTTCTTTCTTCTCACACTGATTTTCGGCCTTTTCTTTGTCTTTTTGTATTTTGAATCGAAAAACCGGGTGCTCCTCGCCTCGATCCGCATCAGCGACCGCGCCGCCGTCATCCTTTCGGTGAGTATGGCCGTTCTGAGTTTCGCCGTCATGGCGGCGATCGGCGTTCTCCGGTATAAGACCTTTTCTTCGCCCAACTTCGACTTCGGGATCTTCTGTAATATGTTCTATCACATGAAAGAGACGGGACTGCCTCTCGTGTCTTGCGAGCGTGACGCACTGATGTCGCATTTTGCCGTCCACCTGTCCCCGATCTGCTATCTGCTTCTCCCGATCTACGCGCTCTTCCCCGCTCCGCCGACACTGGTCGTCTGTCAGTCCGCTCTGCTTGCCTCCGGCGCGATCCCGCTCTTTCTGATTGCCCGTCGGCAGAAACTCTCCCCCGGTCTGCAACTTTTTATCGTCGGGCTGTACAGTTTCTTTCCCGCTCTCTCCATGGGAACCTTTTACGATTTTCATGAAAACTGCTTTTTGGCACCGCTTCTTCTGTGGACGGTCTTCTTTTGCCTCGAAAAAAAGCGGCTTCCCGCGATTCTTACCGCGCTTGCCGCTTGTATGGTGAAAGAGGATGCCCCTGTCTATGTCTTTCTTCTCGCTCTCTTCCTGTTCTTCGGAGAAAAAGACCGCCTGTTCGCCGCCGTACTCGGCATGATGGCCGCCGCTTATTTTGCCGGCGCGGTCTTTCTGCTGGACCGGTTCGGCCTCGGCATCATGAGCGGACGGTACGACAATCTGATCGCCGATCCCGCCGACGGGCTGCTCGGCGTTTTCAAGACCGCGTGGCAGAATCCCGCCTACGTCATGACGTGGATGTTCAAGACAAACGACGGCGGGTCGGATAAACTCGCCTATCTTCTTTCCCTGCTTCTGCCGCTCGGCTTTCTTCCGCTCTGCTCCGGAAAGCCTTCGCGGTATCTGCTCTCGTCCCCGATCCTCATCAATCTGATCACCGCCTATCCGTATCAATATCAGTTGCGCTTTCAGTATCATTTCGGCATCCTCGCGCTCCTGTTTACCGGCTTAGTTCAAAATATCAAGGAAATGTCCCATTCCGTCCGGCGCGTCCTCTGCTCGCTCGCGGCCTGCGCTTGCCTCACGCTGTACTGTGCAAACGTCGTTCCCGTCCTCGCCGGAAA
>JAGHUY010000051.1 GCA_018064545.1 Candidatus Apopatosoma intestinale
GTTCAAGTCCCGTTCCTCGCACCAAACCACCGCTTGCGGTGGCCATTTGCGGGTATGGCGGAATTGGTAGACGCGCTAGATTCAGGTTCTAGTGAGAGCAACTTCATGGAGGTTCAAGTCCTCTTACCCGCACCAAAAAAACACACGACCGTTTGGTCGTCTGTTTTTTTGCAATATGGAAGTAAGAGGACTTGAAGGGGAGCGGTAGTGAATGACGACCTGAATGGTCGTCAGAGCCGCGGAAGACCGAGCGGCGTCGAGCCGCGAGACCAAGTCCTTCCGCCCCTGCCAAAAAAGCAGACGGTCATTTGGCCGTCTGTTTTTTTATTTGTCTTTATTTTGTTAAATTCTTTACCGCCGTTTGATACGCCGTCCGGATGTCGGCTTCGCTCAGCGCACCGGTATAGATTTTGGCGTCAACAAGGGTCAGCGCGGAGACGGGGAAGTCGCCGCCGTCGCCGGACGCGGTGATGTCGTCGCCGAGGCAGAAGCGGTTATACGCGCTTCCCGTACCGGGCTTGAACGTCGCGCTGATCTCAGCGGAACTCTGCTTTTGGCCGTTTACATAGATCGTAGACGTGAGCGTTTTCGTATCGTAGACGCCGATCACGTGAACGAGTTCAGAAGCGGAAGCGGGAACACCCGAATATACGCTGGTGTTATAGCCGCCTTTTTCTACGCTTCCCGTGATGAAATACGGCTTTTTCGAGGTATCCTCGGCCAACCCCCAACCGCCGGTCTGCGTACCGCAGAAGACGCCCTGCACCTTGCCGGTCGTGCCGGAGACGCAGTAGAACGCTTCGACGGTAAAGCCGGATGCCGCAAAGGCGGTTACGTCAGAAGCGGAGGAGAGGTTCTTGAACTGGCAGACCGCGTAATGGCCGGCACTGCCGACGAACGCCTCGGTTTCGTAGGCCTTTCCGGCAAGCGTGACGGTCTTCTTTTCGACCGTGCCGTTGTTGACGACGACCGTGATGTTGCCGAGTCTATCGGTGATCTTGCCGTCGGTAAAGTCCAGATCGGCATACAGTTCGGTTTTGGCCGTTTCGCCGGCGGTTGAAGAGGTCTCGGAAACTTCAAAACTCACGGAAACGGTGTTACTGGCTTTCCCCCACGAGTCATAGGCAGTGACAGATACGGAGTAGGAACCGAAACTGAGTTTGCCGAGGGACTTTATCCAGACTTTTTTCATATCGCCGCTCTTGGGCTGACGGTAGAAGTCGGCAA
>JAGHUY010000359.1 GCA_018064545.1 Candidatus Apopatosoma intestinale
CGAAAAGCGGGGCAGAAGCCACGATAGCAGCGAGAGCCCGGCGAACAGGAACAGAAAGAACAGCCACGATTTGCCGTTTTGAAATTGCTCCGGATAGGTTATCAGATCGAACCCGCCGTAGCGGATGAGATGAACGGCGGTAACAGCCATCCAGCAGGCGAGCAGTCGGCAAATCAGAGAATCCGGGGAAATGAGGTGGGTTCTTTCTTCGGGGGAGAGCGGGGAATGTTTCATTTTGTACGTCCTTTTCATTGTTCTGTTACCTGTATATCCGTTAGACGGAATAAAGCGCAACTTTTCTTTATTATAGGTCAATTTCACCCTATTTGTCAATAGGTCATAGTGACATAATAATAGAGGGTGATACAATGAGCCGGCTGAAAGACTTACGAAAAGAACGGCATCTGACACAAGTGCAGATGCAGGAGCTGACGGGGATCGACCAGAGCGATTATTCCAAAATCGAAAGCGGGAAGCGGTATTACACGTTTGAGCAGTGCAAGCGGATCGCCGAGGTGCTCGATACCAGCATGGACTATCTGGCCGGTCTGACGGACGAGAAAAAACCGTATCCGAAGGTGGATAAAAAGACCCGGCCTACGGGCTAGGATCGAATTCCAGCAAAAAAAGGAGTTGCGAAATCGCAACTCCTTTTTCTGTTCGGATGAACCTTTTTATTTGATTTCGACGGTAGCGCCGGCAGCTTCGAGAGCGGCTTTGAGGGCGTCGGCCTCTTCCTTGGAAGCGCCTTCCTTGATAGCCTTAGGAGCAGACTCAACGAGATCCTTAGCTTCTTTCAGGCCGAGACCGGTAGCTTCACGAACGGCCTTGATAACGCCGAGTTTCTGATCGCCGAAGGAAACGAGAACAACGTCAAATTCGGTCTTCTCTTCAACAGCGGGAGCAGCAGCGCCGGGAGCGGCAACAGCAGCAACGGGAGCGGCGGAAACGCCGAACTCCTCTTCAAGAGCCTTAACGAGGTCAGCAACTTCCAGAATGGTAAGCGCTTTGATTTCATCCAGAATAGCGGTAATCTTTTCAGATGCCATGATAATGTTCCTCCATGTAATGATATTTTTTGTTTTTCAGATGCGCTTTTACGCCGCGCGGGGCGGGCCGAAGTTAGGCCGTTTCGGTTGTGTCTTCGTTCTGCTTGTCCACATAGGCCTGCAATACGTAAGCAAGACCGTAGAGAGAGGATTGCAGACTTCCGAGAACTCTGGCAATGAGCTGTTCCTTGGAAGGAAGCGTTGCGAGGTCGTTGACACCGGCCTCATCCAGAACGGAACCGTCCACGAAACCGGCTTTGATCTTGAAGCTTTCTACCTTATCGGCATATTTCTTCAAAATCTTGGCGGCGGCGACGGGGTCGTCGGCGCTGGTAGCAACAGCGGTCATCCCTTCGAGAGAACTTGCCAGATCGCCGTAACCGACTTCTTCACAAGCGCGCTTGGTCAGGGTATTCTTGATAACGGAATACTCGACGCCGCTCTTGCGGAGTTCGGCACGCATGGCGGTATCGTCTTCAACGGTGATACCCGAATATTCAACGATGACACCGGCAGTAGCGTTCTTCAAACGTTCCACGAGGGAAGAAACGATTTGCTTCTTCTGCTCCAAAACCTGTACACTTGGCATAATTACACCACCTTTCGTTTTCATCAGCCAAGCTAAATAAAAAAAGCCTTTCGGGCAATCGAAATTGCGGAAAGACTTCAAAGAAATGCTTAAAAATCTCTCCTCGGCAGGGTAGCTCAGCTTTTACAAAATAACCTGCTGTCTTAGGATTGCTTTACCATTTTACACGAGTTCTTCGCGTTTGTCAAGGGTTTTTCCGAATTATTTTGGAAATCGGACGCTGATTTCCCCGCCGGCGAGGACTTTTTCTCTTCCGTCCGCCAGTTTCACGATGAGTTCACCCTCTTGACCGAGAGAGACGGCCGTCCCCTCGCCTTCTTCCGCCGATGAAAAATAGCGGATCTGCCGTCCGAGAACGGCACTGCTCCGTGCGGCAAAGGAGAGGATTTCTCTCGGGCTTTTTCGGAGTTCATCGAGAAAAAACGCCGCCGTATCGGCGCAGAGACGGTTTTTGTCCGTCTTCTCGCCGTCGAGCGAACCGGCGATTTCCGAAAGTTCCGGCGTAAAGTCGGTTTTCCCGACGTTATAGCCCCACCCGATGACGTAGTGCGTGATGCGCCCGGCCGAGGGATCGGTTTTTGCTTCGGCGAGGATGCCGCAGACTTTGCGGTCATCCACGAGAATGTCGTTGACCCATTTGATCTTCGCACCCGCCGGATACTGAGTTTCGATGGCTTTTACGGCGGCGCATCCCGCCGCCGTGGTGAGCAGGGAGGGAGACAGCGCGAAGTCGCGGGATGACAGGATGAGCGTCATATAGACGCCGCCTTTTGAAAAAAACGTCCGTCCCAGCCGTCCGCGGCCGGCATCCTGCGCGGCGGCGGCAAACAGATGGGGTGTCGTCAAGCGGTCGGCCGCGGCGATGG
>JAGHUY010000154.1 GCA_018064545.1 Candidatus Apopatosoma intestinale
ATCTAATATCATTCCCGTTCGGGGCAGAAAGGTGGCAAGCAATGATGAAGACCGTGCGTCGCGTTCTCGGATGCCTGCTGATCTTGGGCATCACCCTCTCCGTCATCGGCTGTACTCCCAGTAAAAAGATTCAGAATAATGTTCTCTCCTACTTGCAGGATAAGTACGGGGATGAACTGTCGTTTGAATACATCGACTATACGCAGGATAAGGGCGCCAGCGGCCGCTACGAGGTGGACGCCCGTTGCACGACCGACGGAACGGAGTTTCAGATCTACGTTTACTCGTCTCTGTTCATCACCGACAGTTATTCGGTGGTACTGGCCAACGGCGCCATGGATAAGGCCATCCGGGAACTGTTTTTAACCAAGGATTACAGTTTTTATATCGAGAAGATCACTTGGAAGAACCTCTTTGAGGACGGCACAACGGATTACCGGTTCCGCACCGTGGAGCATCCCAATATCGTCGATATCCGCGAGGCAAACCGCATTTACCGCGTCACGCTGACGCCGGATCATACGCCGGAGCAGTATATCAGTTGGATGTTCAATTTCCTCTATGATATGAAAGACTCGGGCGCCGAGGTCGAAGACATCTCGTTTGAATTTCCCTATGGCGACGATACGTTCATCGTCCATACCGACTACGCTACGATCGCCGAGTTCGGATTCGGACAGGTGCTGTATAAAATCGTCCCGGTCATCGAGGAAGAGGCCGCCCGGCCGAAAAACCTGTTCTCCATCGACGACGTCATCACGATCGAGATGCGAGGAGTGGTAGAAGGCACTGAAAACTCCGTCATCAGAACGGTCGGCTAAAAAAGTGCAGACCGAAAAAGCCCATTCGGTCGGCTAAAACAGCGCAGACCGAAAAAGCCCATTCGGGCGGCTAAAACAGCGCAGACCGAAAAGCGGAAATAAGCACAAAGGGAATTGCTCCCGTCTCCTTGCCTTCCCCTTGGGGAAGGGGGACCGCGCAAGCGGTGGATGAGGTGACTTTGCGGAGCAATTCCCTTTTTTCATCGGTAGGAAATCCTGCGGATTTCGTTTCATTTGATTCGTTTTTCTCTCGTCGTTTTCCCGCTTGACGCGAACCCCCAAACCGCGCGAGCGCGATTCGGGGACCCCCTATGCCGTACCCACGTACTGCCTGCGCGGGAAGAACGCCAAGTCTGCGCATTTTTATCTCGACCGAGGGGACTTTCGTGCGCGGCTACGAAAGTGCAGACCGAAAAAACTTCGGTTTTTTCGGGGCGTTTTCTTGATTTGTTCACATTTATGGACTATAATGAAGACAATATGATCTCCGAGGAGGCATCTATGAAGTTATCCCTTGTCATTCCCATGTATAATGAGAGTTCTATCATTCACGAGGCCATCGGCACGTTTTCGGGCTATCTTCGCGAGAATTTCAGCGATTATGAGCTGATCTTCGTCGATGACGGCAGTACCGACGGATGCGGCGACGCCGTGTGCGAAGCGGCAAAGCAGGACGGAAAGATCCGGCTTGTCTCCTATGCGCCGAACCGTGGCAAGGGGTGTGCCGTCCGGACGGGGATACTCGCTTCCGACGGCGACGTCGTGATCTTCACCGACTGCGACAACGCCTACGGAACGGACGTCATCGGGCAAATGGTGAAGCAGTTTGAAGAGACTGACGCCGAAGTGATCCTCGGCTCCCGCGCCATCGCCAAAGACGGCTACGCCGGCTATACGTTCATCCGCAAACTGGCCTCCAAAGTCTATCTGCGCGTGCTCTCTCTCGCCGCCGGTTTCCGTTTCTCCGACTCGCAGTGCGGGTTCAAGGGCTATCGCGGCTACGCGGCCAAAAAGATTTTCGGGAACTGCACCGTCGATCGGTTCGCGTTCGACCTCGAAGCGACCATGATCGCCGTCCGCCTCGGCTATCGCGTCGGTGAGATGGGCGTGAGGATCATCAACCACAGAGAATCGAAAGTAAGCGTTCTGCGCGACGCGCCGAAGATGCTCCTCGACGTCCGCCGCATGAAAAAAGAAGTCAAAAAACGCG